>NZ_JAVRCS010000058.1:0-27683 GCF_034530635.1 Nostoc sp. EspVER01 | reverse complement strand
ACTTGATTTCTGCACTCTATCTATCTTACGTTTTTTTTGGTTGACCTACTTAATTCTACAATCATAAGCAACAGAACAAGACCACAAACCCGCTAAATGTCCTGTTAACTTATGAGACTTCAAAGACGGTGTAAATGGATCATCTGCCAAAAGCCTTAATACATTAACAATTTGATTCTTTAATTGCGGGTTTTTCTTTGTAATCTTCCTAAAAGAGCGCTTAAATCCGCTACTCCAGACAACTTCCATCATCATCTCCGAGTAAATCAGCGATCAAATCATCAACGCTTCCCCTATGAGCTGTCCCATCCTTAAAAGCCTGCATTACTTCCTGAGCATTAGCCAAAATTTCAACCCGCCGATTCTCAATTCGTTGCTGGCGAAGAAACTCAAATAAATACTCTCGATCTTCTGTGGGCAAACTTTCAATAGAATTAATAATTTCTTGTAAAGTCATCATAGAACCTCCTAATCAAGTAAATCCTACCTTTACTAACTCTATTTTAATCTCTAAATCCAAAGCCTCAGCTTCTTACATTTGGTCAATTTTGGCAAGAATATGATATAATACACCCGCAGTAAGGGCAAATGTTTCTGGAGGGTAGAAGCAGGGATTAGCGATCGCTATTAGCTAAGGCATTGACTATGATGCTGGATTTGGAGATGTCTATCAAGAGAGGGGATGGGTTTAAGGATTTACTGCCAATAATTCTTAGTATTAGCAGGTTATTTAAGTTAACTTAAACTGAGAATTTTTGATTTTGGATTGTATGTTTGATTTTAGTCTAAAATCAAACATCAGTATATTATAGTTTCTTCAAAAATTAAGTCTGTAGCAAGCTGTTTAGCAAAATCTATAATTTGATTAGTTACTCGTTCAAGAGACAATGCACGCGCAAGATCAAATGCGAGATAAAAGGCTCGAACAGCGGATGGTTTATAGAAAGAGCCTACTTTATGAGACTTTTGGCTTATCCAGTTTAAAAAGTTTTGTAAATCTTCATCATTCTCTATAAGACTATCAATATTTCGTTTCATTAAACTCAACAAATAATCTGCATTACGAAGCATCCCTACAGTTAACAAAAAAAACTTCACGCCAACGAGGTTCGATGAAATGGCTACTTAAATCCTTTAAAGCTTTTTCTAAAGGTTCTAACCCAAGAACTATCTCTCGTGCGGTGAAATACTCATGAAATGTTAAATGGGAAAACGAGTAAATTCCGCGTGCGCGTTCAGTTAACAATCCATGTTGAGCTTCAATGGATTTTAGTATTGCTTCGCTATCTAGTCTAAGAGCTTCTGGATCAAGTTTTGCTTCGGGCAAATTCTGAATATAGTCAGCAATATATTGTTCTAGTTCTTTTTGTTTAAAGAAATAGTCACCTCTCTCAAAAGTGAGCCTTGCAATTTGGCTGAGTAGGTCTTCTTTACGCTGCAAGGATAATTGCTCATATATTTTATCCCGTTCAATATTACGTTTTGCATCCCATTTTTTCAAAAGAATATCTAAACCCTCTTTATAAAGTTCTGAACGATTAGAAGGAAAATCTGCTTTTTCCCCAAAAACTAAACATAGTAATGTCAGCAAGAGAGGACTAGTTGCTAATTCTTGTATTGGTTCATTTCCTTTCAGTTTTTGAATAAACTTATCAACTTTAATTACATCTTTAATTTGGAACAACTTTTTTGCAAAAGTACATATTTGATTTATATCAAAATCTGCAACTTCTACTTCTGTAAAATGTTCAAATACATATTCTTTTGCTCCAATACGGCAAGTTATAACAAACCAATTAGTATTGAATTGCTCAGAAAAATCTTTAATCTGTTTGATAATTCTACTAGAATCTTCCTCTCTAACTTCATCTAATCCATCAAGTAATATCAATCCTCTACCTTGGGTTAATATGTTTTCTACCTGATCAGAAGTAACATTATTTTTGGCAAATTGTAAAAAAATATAATCTAATAAACTTGGGTATTCTTTAGAGTTCTCAGCACCAAGCTTTACCGATAGTTGATCCGTTTCAGTAAAATCTTTTAAAGTAATAAAAATAGGAACTTTATCAGCTTGAAAATCACCTAAATTGCATCGAATTATTAAATATTTCAAAAAAGTGGTTTTACCTGCTCCTGGCTTACCTAAAACTACTAATTTTGAATATTTTTCTACAGCTTTAGTGCCAATTACCCGTTTTTCAGATATCCTTCCAAGACCAAATCGATCAAAATTAACTTGATTACAATTCTGTTGCAAGTCTGAAAGACCTAGACGACGACGGCTAATAATTCTTTCAAGGATATTAACATTTGTATATACCTCTTCTAACCCAATAGGTTGATCCATATCCAGCACGCGCATAGTGCCGTACAACTTTTGGATGCTACTCCGTCTCTTCCTTCTGACTTTTGTAACTAAATCATCAATGTCAGAATTTTTATCACGATTGTTGTAAGAAATACGAACTCAGTTGCAAAGTCGGACAGATACGCGGACAACCTCAGTCAGAGTAACGGACATCTGAGTAGGAAACTGAAGATAGTCAAAGTTTAACGAAGTAATTGTAATTATGAAACCTACTAGCTTCAAGCTTATCTTTCTAACAGTTGTTGGTATTACTCTCCTGTCAGGTGGTACATCTCTCTGGCTTGCCAGCCAACCCACGCCTACTAAACCCCAAAAAGGAATGTTTGAAACTACACAAAACACTTGGCTGATGGGAACTGGAGCTATTTTCGGTTTGTTAGGTGGGCGTTCCGACTCCACTAAGGCCAACAAATCCGACTCAGAAAATTAGCTAGAATAACTAACATCTTGCACTATTGTTGATCAGGTAGAGTGGGCATTGCCCACCCTATACAATAATCATGTTTTTAGACTTTGATTTTGGCAAGAAGATGGTGGTGCAAGATAAAATTAATGACGATTTATAAAATACTGCTGTTCTATGGCAATGCTCACTGGAGATGTCAAATCCGAAAAACGAGAACAAGCACTGCAAAAGCATGACTTAACATTGCAGACTGGCGACGCTCCTTAAGCAATTTACGGATTTGCTCTCCTGGCTGTTTTGTTCGTGGTGGCAACTTTCTGTGCTTATGCTGTTATGTAAAGACTGGAACTCTGAAAAGCGAGGATAGCAAGAACCGATCGCAATTTGCAGAGATCGCAAGCAGTTCTACATTGCAAATGCGTGTATATTGTGGAAGTATGTGAGAAACCGCCAATGAGTGTAAAAACCAAATTTACTTACATATACATCGAAACTATTGTTAAAATCCAAATAATTTTAAGTTAGAATTCCTACCCAACTCCTATGAGAGAAACTGTCCTAGAGGTTCGCAATCTCCAAGTTGAATTTCCCGGTGATGGCAATACTGTCAGAGCTTTGGATGGTATTTCCTTTGGGCTGCATCGAGGTGAAACTCTAGGAATCGTAGGAGAATCGGGGAGTGGAAAATCAGTGACAGCCCTAGCTGTGATGGGTTTGTTGCAGACTCCCGGTATAGTTACTGGCGGTGAAATCTGGTTTCGTCCGCAGGAGAATGGCGACCCCATCGATTTGGTAAAATTGCCTCCTGAGCAAATGCAGTTACACCGGGGTGGCGACATCGCCATGATTTTTCAAGAACCGATGAGTTCGCTCAATCCAGTTTATAACATTGGGTTTCAGCTAACAGAGGCGATTGTGCGACATCAAAATGTGTCAGCCGCCCAAGCACGACAAATTGCGATCGCAGGTCTGCAAGAGGTTAAACTTCTACCTAGCGATGAGGAGATCCAACAGCAGTATACCGAAACTTCATCGAAACTAGAACCATCAAAGTTGGCACAGTTGGTTAAAGAACACAAAGAAGCCATGCTGGAACGCTACCCCCATGAACTTTCTGGGGGTCAGTTGCAACGGGTAATGATTGCAATGGCAATTTCTTGCAACCCATTAATTTTAATTGCTGATGAACCAACCACAGCCTTGGATGTGACGGTGCAAGCGACTATTTTGGACTTGTTGCGAGAATTGCAGCAAAGTCGTGACATGGCAATGATTTTCATCACCCACGACTTAGGGCTAATTTCAGAAATTGCCGACCAAGTAGCGGTGATGTATAAAGGTAAAGTTGTCGAATCTGGTACTTCTGGGCAAATTTTTAGCACTCCCCAACATCCATATACTAAAGGTTTGATAGCTTGTCGCCCCACACTCAACCGCCGTCCCCAAAAATTACTCACCGTTTCTGACTATATGAGTGCAGAAGAGACACCAACGGGACAAGTAGTAATTCAGGCGAAAGAACCCGCACAACCCGCAGAAATCACCACTGAAGAGATTGCTGCAAGATTGGCAAACTTTAATCAAAAGGAACCCCTGCTGCAAATCCGCAACCTGAAAGTTGGTTTTCCGGTGCGCGGGGTGTTTGGTGGGACAAAACGCTACAATATGGCAGTTAATGGCGTTTCTTTTGATGTTAAACCAGGGGAAACACTAGGTTTGGTGGGAGAATCTGGTTGTGGTAAAACCACCCTTGGTAGAACCTTGCTGCGATTAATTGAACCGATGAGTGGTCAGATTATCTTTGAGAAACAAGATATTACTAGCCTCAAAGGAGAAGCATTGCAAAAACTGCGGCGAGAAATGCAAATAGTCTTTCAAAACCCTTTCAGTTCCCTCGACCCCCGCATGAAGGTTGGCGATGCGGTGATGGAACCATTGTTAATTCACGCTGTTGGCAAAAGCAAGCAACAACGACGCCAGCGAGTAGTCGAACTCTTAGAACGAGTGGGGTTGAGTGCAGATGCGATTAACCGCTATCCGCATCAGTTTTCCGGCGGTCAACGCCAACGGATTTGCATAGCCCGTTCTTTGGCATTGAATCCTAAGTTTATCATCTGCGATGAATCAGTTTCAGCGCTGGATGTTTCTGTACAGGCGCAGGTATTAAATCTTCTTAAAGAGTTACAGTCAGACTTTCAGCTTACTTATATTTTTATTTCTCACGATTTAAGTGTAGTGAAATTTATGAGCGATCGCATTTTAGTGATGAATCGCGGTCAAATTGTTGAAGAAGGTACAGCCGAAAGCATTTACCAAAAACCCAAAGAGGAATACACGCAAAAATTAATTGCTGCGATTCCTACTGGTAGTGCAGAACGGGTGCGAAGTCGGCATCTACGGGCTTTATAGAAAGGGCGGTTATAAACAAATTCGCATTGTCCAGATCCCCGACTTCTCAAAAAAGTCGGGGATCTAATTTTTCGTGGGTTATAAAACAATACGGTTCATTTAAGGCTAAAACTCTTTATCAAAGTCAATTTTTTTAACGAACCGCAGAGGCACAGAGGGAACAGAGAGAGGAAAACAATGCTTAACTGAACCCTATTGGGTTATAAAATTCTTTTTAACTGATATTTGTGCAAACAAAGTTAATTACATCTGCAAGTCCAGACTGAGTTTTTAAATTAGTAAAAATAAAAGGTTTATCACCGCGCATTTTTTTAGCATCTCGTTCCATCACACTTAAATCTGCACCAACGTATGGTGCTAAATCAATTTTGTTAATCACCAACAAATCAGACTTAGTAATGCCGGGGCCACCCTTGCGGGGAATTTTATCACCAGCCGCAACATCGATTACGTAAATCGTTAAATCCACCAATTCGGGGCTAAAAGTTGCAGCTAAATTATCGCCGCCACTTTCCAAAAATACCAAATTCAAATCGATAAAACGTTCTTCCAATTGTTCAATTGCCGCCAAATTCATCGAAGCATCTTCGCGGATAGCAGTATGAGGACAACCACCAGTCTCTACACCCAAAATGCGATCGCTAGCCAACGCCTGAGAACGCACTAAAAACTGAGCATCCTCTTGAGTATAAATATCATTCGTCACCACCGCAATCTGATATTGCTCACGCAATCCCTTGCACAAAGCATCCACCAAAGCCGTCTTCCCCGAACCCACCGGCCCCGCAACCCCCACTCTAAATGCATTCATTTTTATTTGTCCTTTGTCATTTGTCATTTGTCCTTTGTTATTTGTCCTTTGTCACTTTCGCTTGGTAGATGGTTAAGTTATTAGTTTTTGACTAATGACCAATGACTAATGACTAACTCCTAAACAACCTTGTATACTGCGTTTCGTGTTGCATACTTGCCAGCGACAAACCCCAACTACAACAGGCGAGTTGATCGTCCTCCAACGTGATAATTTCCAACGCCGCAGCACTGAATAATGGTTGCAAATCTAGCAATAACTGCTGTCCTGCTGTTTGTCCAAGGGGAATAAGTTTCACGCCAGCAGTGATCAAATTACTTGCCCAACTATGCAGATATGCGAGTAATGCGGCTTGGATGCTGATTTGCCAATGGGCAACGGCAATACCAAAAGCGATCGCATAATTGCAAGGATTACCTACAGCATTAGCAATAGGTATAATCTGAGGTTCTAGTTTACCAAGTAATTGGATGAGCGATCGCCCCATCTGCCAACTAGAGGCGCGTAATTCTTCTGTTTCTCTAGCGGCGGATAACCAGAGATTCCAACGGCATAGCGACTCAACATCACCTATTTTTACAGCTTGCTGCGATCGCACCATCACCGCCGCCTCTAACCGAATTGCTCCATAGAGCAACTCTGCTTTTAACCAATCTTTGAGATTTGTGTGGTTAGCGATCGTACCATTTTCTACCAGCATTTCCAAACCTTCAGAATAACTATACGCTCCCACAGGTAAAGCGGGGCTAGCCAACTGTAAAATACTTAAAAGATGACTATCAGTGAGCATAATGGTGTTGTCCATAAGCTCCCAATTCTGGCTGAAACGGTAAAATTTCCTCTTTAACTTCTAATCCCAGTTGTTCCAACATCGTGCGTAAAACCGAATCTGAGGACAAACGTAAATAAGTTGGAGTAATTTCTACAGGTACATGGCGATTTCCCAGATGGTATGCCGCCCGTAATAATAAAAGTGGTGTTTGGGCAAAGGCAGTCAGAACTAATTCTGGTTTAGCAGTAATTCTGATTAAACTGCTATGGCTTTCTTCTTGCAGAATATCGCCATCGTGTAAGACGGTTCCTCTAGGTAAATGTAAAAACACAACTTTACCATCTTCAGTTTCAAAGCGATAACGACTGCGGGTGCGTTCTTCTGCTGTTAGCGCCAGAGTAAAAGTAACTGCGGCATCGCGATTAGGTGGTTTCAGTTGGGTAAACGTCAGCATACAGAGTTTAACTTGAACTTTTGCTTTTCATTATGGTTCTAATTTAAATACCATATCTGCCTTACCAGAAGAAAAGATAAAATTGAACAAAGGCAATGAGCCAAACGGGGATAATCATGAACCAAGCCATTGAGGGAGTACGCTGGACAATTCACGATTTAGAGCTTTTACCCGAAAATGAGTGGACGCGCTATGAAATTATTAATGGAGAACTCTTTGTGACTCGCACTCCTCACCGCCGTCATCAACAAGTTTGTGTTAAAATTGCCCGACAACTCGATGTTTGGTCAGATTCGAGTGGTTTAGGGGAAACAATTGTGGCTCCAGGAGTGATTTTTTCACAAGCAGATAGCGTCATACCAGATGTAGTTTGGGTAAGTCGAGAACGACTGGCGCAAATTGAGGATGAAGCGGGACATTTGACAGGCGCACCAGAGTTAGTAGTAGAGGTTTTATCCCCAGGTAAACAAAACGAACTTCGAGACAAAGAAGCAAAACTGAAACTATATTCAGTTCAAGGCGTGCGTGAGTATTGGATTGTCGATCGGTTTACTAAACAAGTCGAAGTTTATCGGCGAGAAAAAGCACAGTTGGTTTTAGTTGCGACTTTGTTAGGCGATGATGAGATAACATCTCCACTTTTACCCGGATTTTGTTGTTCTATTCATTTATTTTTTCCTGAATAATAGCAAGTTTGAGAAGATGTATGGAAACATAAATGCTAGATGATACAAATAATTGATTACAATTATCTGAATATAATTAGGACTTATATCATGTCCGCTTGATTGCTTATTAAACCCGAAGAACCCCACCCCGCCAAAGCTGTGCTTTGTCTCCCCTCCCCGCAGGCGGGGAGGGGGTTGGGGGTGGGGTTATTTTATTATGGGTAATTTGGCGGACATGATATTACGCAAGAACTCTCTGAAACTCTTATTTCTCCGTGTCCTCTGCGCCCTCTGTGGTTCGTTTTTTCATGATTTTGCGTAAGTCCTGTATAATATCAGGGGTATTGTAATATGGTTCAGTTAAGCCCAAAAAAATAAAAATATGTAGGTTGAGTTGAGGAACGTAGCTTGCTTCCCGCAGGGTAAACCAACATTTTGCATACAAGAAATAGAAGTATAATGGGCAATTGAGCGGACATAATAAACTAGAAGCTTTATCCTGTGAATGGGCTACTAATAGGTAATGTAAACCAAAATGTTGCACCTGCATCCAATGCACTGTTTACGCCAATTTCGCCGCCGTGAGCATGGATAATTTGCTTACATAGATACAAACCTAATCCCAAACTTACAGAATTGCCGAGACTTGTACCCCGAAAGTAAAGGTCAAAAAGCCGATCGCTTTGTTGTTGACTAATTCCTACGCCATTATCAGTAACAGTACAATAAATCATGTCATCCTGACGGGTAGCATTGATTGTTAAAAGCAGTTCTGGGGGATTATGTTTGAGGGCGTTGACGATTAAGTTAGAAAAAACTCGCCATAGTTGCGTGGGATCTGCATTCACTAATGGCAAATCTGCGGATACCAAATTTGTGAGCTTGGCTTGATTTTGTGCTAATAATGGCTCCAAATCTGCGATCGCCGCTTCGACAACTGCCAGTAATTGTACGGATTGGCGTTGTAAAACTACACCTTGCACCTCGCTGATATGAGTTTCCATCAACGAATTAATTAAGTTCAGTTGGCGATCGCTACTTTGAATCATCCGCTCTAAAATTGAGCGGGAAATCGAAATATTTTCCTCTGAACGTGCCAGCAAATTTTTCAACACCATTACAGTACCCAGAACTGGGTTGCGTAAGTCGTGGGAAACTGCATGGAAAAATACTCGTAGTTCTTCTTCAGTTTGCTTGCGCTGGGTAATGTCTTCAATCAAACCTTCGTAGTAAAGCAGTTTTCCTTGTTCGTCGCGTACTGCGTAGGCTTTTTCGGAAATCCAGACAATACTCCCGTCTTGGCGATAAATTTGAGACTCGAACTCCGAAACGCTGCCATACTTTTCCATCAGGCGTACAAATTCTGCGCGGCGGTTCGGGTCAACGTACAATTGTTCAATATCAGTGAAATTTGCTGTCACCTCCTGCGCTAAGGAGTAACCATAAATCCTCGCTAAAGCAGGATTTGCCGTAATGTAACGTCCATTGGGACTGCTTTGAAAAATCCCTTCAACGGCGTTTTCAAAAATGCTGCGATATTTAGCCTCGGCAACCTTGAGTTTTTGGTAGGCAGATTCTAGTTCTTGACGGGCGAAAAATTCAGAACGTTGCAGGCGATCGTACAGATAAACACCGATGTCACATATAGTACAAAACCAAAAAATGTATAAAATGAATGTTACATTATATATTTCTGGATGGTCGAGGATTGGTGTTTTTAGCCCAAGTGCCGTATTCACACCAAAATAGTAAATCAGCACACTTACTTGAGTCAGCAAGTGAAGAATCCAGCAAACAGGCATCAACACAGCTTGGCTCAAGAACAGCAGCGACCAGCCGATGGTATCGGGTAGTGCAAAACCTCTGATGGTTGCAAACAACTGCGACGCTAAACTAATTGCCCAAGAAGATCCCAAAAATAATAAATCTGGACGATGACGACCTAATTTAGTTTTATGTAAAGCAAAGCAAATAATTATACTCGCAAGCATTGCAACATTAATTACCAAGCGCTGAGTTCTAAGTCCTTCTGGTAATTGCTGCAACTCTGCAAAAGGAAAAAACAGTCCGTAAATATCTCGCAAAGTAAAAGACAACAGACAGATCAGCGCCAGCCATAACCATAAACGTAATCTCTGCCACAAAAAACGGTTACGCCAAACTCTGTAAAGAGTAGTGATTTCATCTGTTGTTGGTGCAGAAAAGGTTTTTCTCCACCAGCTTTGCACTGTTGTAAATGGAGTAGCCATTAGCATCCGAGCAACTTTGCCCATACCTTGAGGGTGTTTCCTTTACTCAACATTGCCATAAATAACACCCTCTCATTTTTTGGTGATTTATGGGCGATTTGTTGCGGATGAAGTTGCCAAAGGTAGTGTAAACCAGAAAGTTAATCCACGCTTGCGGTTACTCATCACACCGATTTCGCCGCCATGCGCTTTAATAACTTTCCGACAAAGATACATTTTTAAGCCAATGCTTGTAGAGCAACAGTCTTGAGGATCGCGGACATGGAGATCGAACAGGCGATCGCACTCTACTTTACTCATTCCCACACCGTCATCTTGAATCTGAGTGCGAATCATTCCCCCTTCAACGGTGGCACTCAGGGTAAAATTTAATCCTGGTGGATTATTGTGCAAGCTATGCGCGATCAAATTTACCAAAACTTTCTGCAATCGAGTCCCATCTGCCATTACTAACGGTAAGTCTGCGGGAACCAAGTTCTTCAGAGTCGCTTGATTTTGTGTCAGTATGGGTTCCAACTCGGCGAATGTGCCTCCCAGTATGGTACTAAATTGCACAGGTTCGAGTTTGATCTCAAGACCCTGTTTTTCACAAGAATTAATTTCTAGCAATGAGTTAATCATTGTCAGTTGGCGATCGTTGCCCTGAATCATCCGCTCGATAATTGAGCGAGATATTGGAATTGAAGATTGGGCACTTGGGATATGGGAAAGAGGCAGAGGGGCAGAGGGGATGGGGGGCAGAGGGGAAAGACTTGCTGTAATTACTCCCCTGCTCCCCTGCTCCCCTGCTCCCCTGCTCCCCACTCCCTGATTTAACAAATTCTTTAACACCATCAAGTTACCCATCACGGAAGTCCGTAAATCGTGGGCAACTGTGTGCAAAACAACATCTTTGACGCGATGCAATTTTTCAACTTCTTGCATTTTCTGCTGCAACTGTGCTGTCCGTTCTTCTACTTGGTATTCTAAATTAGTGTTGAGTTCTGCTAGCTTTTGGCATATCTGGCTTTGTTGAATCGCGATCGCTAGCTGTTCTGACATCTGCTGCAACAAATCAATTTCTATTGGCTGCCAATGACGCGGCCCTGAGCATTGATTGGCAATTAATGCTCCAAATAATTCGTCACCTAGCATAATTGGTACAGCCAAGCTAGCCTTAGTTTGGAATTTTTGACAGTGTGCTTTTACTTTGGGAGATACTGATATTTGCGTTACGTCTTCAACGACACGCACACGATTATCTTTTAATAAGTTTCTTAATTCTTGTAGATAAGCTTCATCTTTAGTAGACCAACCTGAGACTGATGGATATTTAGGATCTACTGATTCGGCAAGAGTTTTGACTCCTAAATTAGCATTATTTAAACCAATGAAAACTCGATCTGCTTGGAGAAATTGCCTGACTTCCGTCACGGTGGTTTGCAGAATTTCCTCTAATTTAAGCGAAGATCGAATTCTTACTAGGGTTTCTGCCAACAAGCGATCGCGTTGGGCACAAAAGCGTAATTGTGCTTCTACTTGTTTGCGTTCTGTAATATCGTGATGCACTGCTAAAATGGCAGGAATCCCATTTAAATCAATGACTTCGGCTGACAGCAGCGTTGTAATTATCTCACCAGATTTTTGCCGAAAATCAATTTCTAAGTTACGAGCAACTCCCGTGCTTTGCAACTCTTGCACTAAGTTTAGGCGATCGCGATCGTTTACCCAAAGATTTAACTCAAACGAAGTTTTACCAATTGCCTCATCTCGCCCATAACCGGAAAGATTCACAAAACTGTCGTTAACTTCGATAAATCGTCCTTCTTGCAGTGTGCTAATGGTGATTGAATCGGGGCTGCAACTAAAAGCTTTAGCAAATTTTTGGGCAAGATTTTGTAAGGCGACTTCCCCTTGTTTGCGATCTGTGATGTCTCGGACAATTGCTAGTACTTCATCTGTACCACTAACTACCAATCGCGCCTCATAATCTCTGATTCCCAAAGATGTTGGTAGTTGATATTCACAAGTTTGCAAAATTCCAGAATCTAAAGTTTTAGCGATCGCTACTTGGCTAATGGCTGCAACATCACTCGGCAATAACTCTTCCAAATTTTTTCCAACTATTTCTTCTCTCGAAAGAGTGATATTTGCTCCTTCACTTTTCAAATCTAGATACTCGCCATCACGGCTGATGCGAAACATCAAATCGGGGATCGCATCCAAAATTGCTTTATATCGTGCCTCACTCTCTTGCAATTTTTCTTCGGCTTGTTTTCGGTCTGTAATATCCATAATCAAGCCATGCCAAAGAAAATCACCATCTTCTTGTAATTCGGGTTGCGAAGTACCTTGAATCCATTTCAGTTTGCCACTAGGCGTAACAATCCGACCTTCCCAATGCCAAGGTGTAAGGGTAGTGCGACAAACAGTAATAGATTCTGTAAAAGCTTGTATATCTTGTGGATGAATCAGCTTACATAACACCTGAAAGTCTGCCTGTACAGCTTCAGGTTCTAATTCATACAAATATTTACAACCAGAACTAATATAAGGGATAAATACAGAACCATCCTGCCGTTGCAGAATTTGGAAAATCATCCCCGGTAAATTGGCAGCCATTGTTTCCAACAGAGGGATCTTCTCTGGTAGAAAATCTGGTTTATGCCGTGATTTTACAATTTCATCCACTCTTAGACCCTTTGATATATAAGCAATTGGCATAATATTCAAGGCAATCATAGCCATTGTAAAAGTTTTTTAGCTGTCGGCGAAATCACTAACAGCAAAAAAGTGGCTCTACTTTCAGAGTAGTTCTGGATGCTGCGATCGCATTCACCCAATCGGGTGAACCATTTGTCAAATAGCGAATCAGTTCAGGAGTGCTGATGCACTTTCAGGCAAAGGTTTCAATTCTTTTTTGAACACTAAGTACAGTTTTGCATAAATTCGTAGCTTTTTTAAACGCAAAGAAATGCAAAGAGAATATAAAGATGTAACACTGCTATGTCTCTACAAGGCTTATGGATAATAATTAATTTCTAGAAATGCCTAATAGTTGATGAATTAATAAAATTTTTTAGTCAGCTAATCGTCATTCAAATAGCATCTCCGTGTCTTTGCGTAAGAGTATTTGCACATCAGCTTATTATCATATCCTTGAAAAACAAACCCTGATTTTGGGAACAATAACGATATATGTGCTGCTAAAAGTCAAACTTTTGGCCAGCAGTCTTGATTATTGAGAGCATAACCATGACAACAGCAATTTATGAAGTTTATAGCATAAGCGGCTATAAATTAATAGAAACACTCTACCAAGGTTCCAAAACCGTAGTCTATCGAGCCATCCGACTGGTCGATGAACAACCTGTTGTCATTAAAATACTGCAAGTCGAATCCCCTACTTTTAACGAACTGTTGCAGTTTCGGAACCAATATACCATTGCCAAAAATTTAAATATTCCTAGTATTGTTCGTCCCTATAGTCTAGAAGCATATCGCAATAGTTATGCTTTAGTAATGGAAGATTTTGGGGGAATTTCTCTGAGAGAATATACCAAAACTCAATCACTAGAACTTGTGGAATTTTTCACAATCGCCCTGCAACTTAGTCATATTCTCCATGAACTCCATCAAGAACGGGTAATTCACAAAGATATCAAACCGACTAATATTCTGATTAACCCGCAAACCAAACAAGTAAAACTCATCGATTTTAGCATTGCTTCTTTGCTTCCCAGAGAAAACCAAACTACGATCAGTCCCAAGGTTTTAGAAGGAACTTTGGCTTATTTATCTCCCGAACAAACTGGACGCATGAACCGGGGAATAGACTACCGCAGTGACTTTTATTCTTTGGGTGTGACATTTTTTGAACTAATCACAGGACAATTACCCTTTGAGTCAGAAGATTCAATGGAGTTGGTGCATTGTCATATTGCCAAACAGCCACCATCCCTCCGGGAAGTTAAAAGTGAAGAGATTTCGGAAGTGTTGTCAGATATTGTCATAAAACTAATGGCGAAAAATGCTGAAGATCGTTATCAAAATGCTTTAGGGTTAAAACACGATTTAGAAAATTGTCTCTGTCAACTGAACGAAACTGGTCAGATTAAATACTTCCAAATTGGACAACGGGATATTTGCGTAGGCGTAGACCGTCGTAGACATCGCTTCATTATCCCAGAAAAATTATATGGGAGAGAAACAGCCGTCCGACAACTCTTAGAAGCTTTCGAGAGGGTTTCTCTGGGAAGGCGTGAAATCATGTTAATTGCTGGTTCTTCTGGCATTGGTAAAACTGCGGTGGTGAATGAAGTTCATAAACCAATCGTTCGGCAACGCGGTTATTTGATCAAAGGTAAATTTGACCAGTTTAACCGGAATATTCCCTTATCTGCCTTTGTGCAATCCTTGCGTGATTTAATAGTGCAGTTATTAACAGAAACCGATCGACAACTGCAACAATGGAAAAAAAATATCCTGGCAGCCTTAAGAGACGATGGACAGATAATTGTTGAAGTTATTCCCGAATTAGAAAAAATTATCGGTAAACAACCATCGACACCAGAATTATCAGCAGAAGCGGCGCAAAATAGATTTAATTTATTATTGCAAAGCTTTATTCAAGTTTTTACTACAAAAGAACATCCCTTAGTTATTTTTCTAGATGATTTGCAATGGGCAGATTTAGCTTCATTAAAATTGCTCCAATTACTAATGAAGGAGTCAAAATCTGGATATTTATTACTAATTGGTGCTTATAGAGATAACGAAGTATCACCTGCCCATCCGTTAATGTCAACTTTAGATGAGGTAAGAAAAATAGGCACGGCTATTAACTTGATTACTCTGCAACCTTTAAGTCAATTACAATTGAATCAGTTAGTAAGCGATACATTAGGTTGCAAAAAAGAATTAGCATTACCTATTTCGCAATTAGTGTTTCAAAAAACTCAGGGAAATCCATTTTTTGCAACACAGTTTATTAAAGCTTTGCACCAAGATGGGTTGATTATCTTTAACTTTGCAGAAGGCTGCTGGCAATGTGATATTGCAAAAATCAATCAGCAATCTCTGACAGATAATGTTTTGGAATTCATGGCATTTCAATTACGGAGGCTGCCAGAATCAACTCAACAGACTCTAAGGTTAGCTGCTTGCATTGGTAATCAGTTTGATTTAGCAACATTGGCGATCGTTTCTGAACAGTTGGAAACCGAAACAGCAGCTTGTTTATGGAATGGTTTACAAGAAGGTTTGATTTTGCCCCAAAGTGAAGTTTATAAGTTTTATGTTGGGCAAGAAGAACAAATATTTACTCAACAAACTTCCCCAAATGCTGGATACAAATTCTTACACGATCGCGTTCAACAAGCTGCCTACTCGCTGATTCCAGACGACCAAAAGCAAGCCACCCATTACAAAATCGGGATGTTATTGTTACGCAATTCCTCAGATTTAGAACGAGAAGAACGACTATTTGAAATTGTCACTCATTTAAACGCAGGTAGTTCCTTAATCACTGAACCTTCAAAGCGGCAAGAACTGGCACAATTAAATCTGAGCGCAGGACGGAGAGCAAAATCTGCAACTACATACACAGTAGCCGTCGAGTATCTGACCGTGGGAATTAGTTTGCTATCCCATTCTTCCTGGGAAAGCCACTATGACTTGACCCTGGCGCTGTATATCGAGGTAACTGAAGCCACCTATCTCAACGCCGATTTTGAGCAGATGGAACAATGGGTAACAATTGTGTTGCAACACGCTAAGACCTTGCTCGACAGCATTCCCATATATGTAACCAGAATGATGGCAGGAAGATCGCAAGGTCTTCCATTGAAAACGCTGAATATTGGCTTGCAGGTGTTGCAACTGTTGGGTATTGAGTTTCCTCAACAATCAACTGCGGCAGATATTGGACGAGCAGGTGAAGCAACTATGCAGTTATGGGAAGGACGTTCTTCTCTGGATTTGCTCAATTTATCCACTATGAAAGATGCTCACCGCTTGGCAGCTATGAGCATCATGAGCAAAATGATTCCAGCTGCCTATCTTGCAAGACCTGCTTTAATGCCTCTACTGATATTCAAACAAGTAGAATTTTCGATTAAATATGGTACTTGTCCTATTTCTGTCTATGCTTATGCCGACTACGGCATCATCCTCTGTGGTGTGCTTGGTAATCTGGAAGCTGGTTATGAGTTTGGACAATTGGCGTTAAACCTGCTGGAACAGTTGCAGTCCAAAATCTTTAAATCCAGAACCTACTTTATCGTCTACTACTTTATCCGTCATTGGAAAGACCCATTGCGCGAACAACTTGTACATCTGCAAGAGGGCTACCAAAATGGACTGGAAACTGGAGATTTGGATAGTACAGCATTGAATGCCCAAGCTTACTGTCACTATGCTTATTTTGCAGGGCGAGAATTAACTGGGTTGGCGAATGAAATGGCAGCCTATCGCCAAAGCATCTATTCACTCAAGCAAGAATCGCCGCTGCAATATCTGGAGATTGCTTATCAAGCTGTACTCAACTTGCTAGGACATAGCCAATCTCCCGATCGCTTAACGGGAACGATTTATCATGCAGAACAACGATTATCCCTGAATCAGGCAACCCAAGACCGAACGGGATTATTTTATTGGCAAGTTAATCAAACGATTCTCTGGTATTTGTTTGGGCAGTATCAAGAAGCTGCCCAACAGTCTGCCCAAGCGAAGCAATACTTAGATGCTGGTATCGCCCAATTTAGTGTCGCTCTGTATTTTTTCTACGATTCTTTAATTCATCTGGCAGTTTACAAAGCCGCAACTGAGTCAGAACAGCAACAGATTCTCGCCCAAGTCGAGGCGAATCAAGAGAAGATGCAAAGATGGGCAGCATTTGCTCCCTATAACCATCAACACCGTTGGGATTTAGTGGAAGCCGAACGGTATGCTATTAGCGAACGCGCCCTAGCAATGGACTTTTACGATCGCGCCATCACTAAAGCCAAGGAAAACGGCTTCCTCCAAGATGAAGCTCTCGCTAACGAACTCGCTGCCAAATTCTACCTGAACTGGGGCAAAGAAAAAGTCGCCCAAGCCTATATGCAGGCAGCTTACTCTGGCTATGCCCGCTGGGGAGCCAAAGCCAAGACAGATGACTTAGAAAAACGTTACCCACAATTGCTGCATCCAATTTCGCAACAGACAGTACCAACAGTAAATCTGTTAGAGGCCTTAGCAACAATTGCTAACCCAATCAACTCATTTACTAGTACCGCGACTTCTTCCGGTAGCAACATCAACAACATACTTGACTTGAGCGCTATCCTCAGAGCGTCGCAAACTCTTTCTGCAACAATTCAACTCGATGAATTTTTACAACAACTAACCCAAATCATCCTCGAAAATGCTGGTGCTGATAAATGTGCCCTGCTTTTACCTGAAGATGGGAAATGGCAAATACGCGCAATTACTACCCTTGATAGCACTAGCTTAAAATTAGAACCGCTCGAAAATAATCCTAATGTTCCGATTGCGCTGATTCAGTATGTGAAAAATACAGCTAATGTGGTTGTGATTGACGATCTCAAAACTACTTTACCGATAGTTGATGATTATTTAATTCAGCATCAACCTCAGAGTGTGCTGTGTTTACCGATACTCAATCAGGGGCGTTTAGTAGGAATTTTATACTTAGAAAATCATTTAACGAGTGGGGTATTTACTAGCGATCGCATTTTAGTATTGAATTTCCTTTGTACTCAAGCGGCAATTTCTCTAGAAAATGCTCGGCTTTACGCGAATCTTCAGCAAAGCGAAGCCCGTTTCCAGAAAGTTGCCGATAATCTTCCTGGAGCTATTTACCAACTCCATGTGACAGCAGATAACTTGGCTTCTATGCCCTATATTAGTTCTGGCTGCTATAACCTTTACGAAGTGACAGCAGAGGAAATAATTGCCGGCAAAAAAAACCCTCGTTCTCTAGAACATCCCGATCATATTGCTGGTATCGAGCAAGCAATGATGGAATCTGCCCAAAATCTGACACCGTTTGTTCATGAATGGCAAATCATCACGCCATCAGGAACTATGAAATGGGTGCAAGGGGCATCTCGCCCAGAGATGCAAGTGGATGGTGCAATTGTTTGGGATGGTTTAATTTTAGACATTAGCGATCGCAAAGCTGCCGAAGCTGTCGTCCAGCAAAAATCTCAACAACTAGAACAAGCAATTGAAGACTTACAAAAAGCCCAATTACAAATTGTCCAAAGTGAAAAAATGTCAGCCCTTGGGAATTTAGTTGCAGGTGTGGCCCACGAAATCAATAACCCAATTGGCTTTATCGCAGGAAACGTCAACGAAGCGAAGTTGGGATTAGAAGATATCATTGAACACTTGCAATTGTACCGTTCTGGCGCATCCATAACAGAAATTGAACAACATGCCCAGGAGATTGAGATTGATTATCTCTTAGAAGACGTACCCAAAATGATTAAATCTATGAACGTGGGGTGCGATCGCATTAAAAATATCAGCACTAGCTTGCGAACTTTCTCGCGTGCAGATAAGGATTACAAAGTTCCGTTTAACATCCATGAAGGTATTGATAGCACTATTTTAATTTTGAAACATCGCCTGAAGGCTAATGAACAACATCCAGCAATTGAAGTCATTACCAACTACGGCGATATTCCCCAAGTAGAATGTTTTCCTGGGCAACTCAATCAGGTATTTATGAATTTGCTAGCAAATGCCATTGATGCCTTAGAAGAATCTAACCAAGGATACACCTTTAATGAGATCGAGTCTAATATTAATCGGATTATTATTACAACATCAGTGCATAACGATAAATATGTAAAAATTAAAATCTCTGACAACGGTATTGGGATGAATGATGAGGTAAAAAAACGAATTTTTGATCATTTATTTACTACTAAACTTGTCGGCAAAGGCACAGGATTAGGATTAGCGATCGCTCGACAAATTATAGTTGAAAAACATGAAGGTACTTTGGTCGTAAATTCTACTTTAGGACAAGGCTCTGAGTTTGAAATAACACTACCAATCGGTAATTGACCCTGCCAATTTTAGATTTTAGATTTTTGATTTTGGAATTGGTTTTTCGTCCCTTGTGGGCGGAAAAAATCTAAAAGACAGTCCTAAAACTCTATCGGGAGAAGATGTTTTGCCAGGATTTGTTTTAGATTTAGCAGAAATTTGGTAAGTAATTGCCTACCCTGAATCATTCGTAATCAACAAGATCCCCGACTTTTTAAAGAAGTCGGGGATCTGCGGGTTGCAATTTTCACAAATCATTTGCTGATTTAAAAACTCGACTATCCGCTGAAGTTCGACAGGAATTTCATCAGCCACAAAGACGAGACGGACTTTACCTAATTGCAAGTTGGCTTTGACTTGTTGCCAAAACTTTTCTAAATCAGTCTCTTGGCTGCCAATTAAATCTATTAATAGCTGTTCAGCATTGGGATTAGCTTCAAACTGGGCACGGATTTTCTCAATTGACCAATAAACTACCGCATTAGCTGCATAGTCAAGCATCTGACCAACGACTTCTCGCCGAATCCGGGTATCCCTGCTCCGCTTAACTTCTACAATGGTGGGAATTCCATCTTGATCGAGAAATAAATGATCAAGCGCCCAACGTCCAGCACTGTCTTCGCTATCTGGTATTGGTATCTCCCGCGAGATTAACAACCAGCGTCTTGGTGCAACACTGTCTATCTGTTCTCCTGCTAACAAACTTGGATAGTCAGCTAGTAGCTTTTGTAGCCCATCCTCTGATTCATAGGGTTCTTCCTTCATTTCAACTAATTGAGAATTATCCTGAATCAGGTAAATACCACCACTCATAACAACTCCGTTGTGTTGACCTAATTTAAGGTTCCCGGTTTCATCGAGTAGTGAACACTCGTTGAGCGAGTTGGTACATTCAAAAACTGAGATAATCAACTTTGATCGCAACAATCAGATATAAAGTAGTTTATCAATACATTTAATCTAGTTTTACCTAAAGACAAAAACTAATAATTAACACTCCAAAGTGGGGATACTTTGCAATAGATTTAAGGAGATATGAATGCAATTACAACAGACACAAATTTTAGAAGAAACGTTCTGGCAAGCAGTTCTCAATCGAGATTACACTTTTGAAGGTAAGTTTTTCTATGGTGTTCGCTCTACAGGCATTTATTGCCGACCGATTTGCCCTAGTCGCAGACCAAATCGGAATCAAGTTTGTTTTTTCCAGTCAGTACAAGATGCTGAAATTGCAGGTTTTCGAGCTTGTAAGCGCTGTCAGCCACAATCTGAAATAGTTCCAAATACAGCCAAAATCTTAGCAGTATGTCGATATATTGAAGCACAAGTTGACCACATTCCAACCCTCTCAGAATTATGCTCTCAGGTGGAAATGAGTCCGAGTTACCTACAAAGAATATTCAAGCAGATAATTGGCGTATCGCCTTTTCAATATGCAGATACGCTGCGTAGCCAGCGATTGAAACAGCGTCTTCAGTCGGGGGAAGAAATTGCTGATGCAGTTTACGATACGGGGTATGGTTCAAGTAGTCAACTGTATGAGAAAGCACCTAAACAATTAGGAATGACACCAAAGACTTACCAACAAGCTGGAAAGACAATTAGCATTGTTTATGCGATCGCTCCATGTTTACTAGGATATTTGCTTGTGGCAACAACAGAGAAGGGTATCTGCGCCGTAAAATTAGGTGATGAAGCAGACAAGCTTGAACACATTTTGAACCAAGAATTTCACCAAGCCCAGATTGTGCGTAATGACCACATATACAAAGACTGGATACAAGCAATCCTCGACTTCATTGCAGGAGGTGAAACACATCTTGATTTACCACTTGATGTCCGTGGGACAGCATTTCAGAAACAGGTTTGGCAAGCATTACAAAAAATTCCTTATGGCGAAACGCGTACATACACTGATATCGCCTGTGATATTGCCAAACCCCAAGCAGTCCGCGCAGTGGCAAATGCTTGTGGAGCTAATCCAACAGCGCTGATTGTACCGTGTCACCGTGTGCTGCGGAGTGATGGTAGTCTTGGCGGTTATCACTGGGGAATTGAGCGCAAACAAAAACTGCTTACACAAGAATCGAAATTTCTCAAAGATGACTCAAACACCTGAACTAGAATCGTTAACTGAAGAAAGTTTGACCCGTGGTTTAATGGTGCTTGCCAAACTTGATAGCGATTTGGCTCGGATTTTAGAGACATTGGGGCCTCCACCGATATGGTCAAGAGAACCGGGTTTTGCAACGCTTCTGTGCATCATTCTCGAACAACAAGTTTCCTTAGCGGCTGCAAAGGCTGTATTTACAAGACTCTGTGGGGTTGTTGTAACTCTGACGCCAGAAAATTTTCTGATATTGGATGATGTTCAATTAAGAGTAATTGGATTCAGTCGGCAAAAGATTTTATACTGTCGTGGATTGGCGAATGCTGTTGCAACTGGTCAGCTTGACCTAACCAAGCTCCAAACAATGGACGAAACTGCTATCAGAACCGAGTTAAAGCGTCTCAAAGGCATCGGAGATTGGACAGTTGATATTTATTTGCTCATGGCGTTGCAACGTCCTGATGTCTTTCCTAAAGGCGATTTAGCGATCGCGATCGCTCTACAAAAACTCAAAAACTTGGCAACGCGTCCAACACCAGTGCAACTAGAAGTCATGACACAGCACTGGCGACCGTGGCGAGCAGTTGCGGCAAGACTTCTATGGCACTATTACCTAAGTAATCCCAAATAAGCGTAAACATTTGGGAGTTGCGCCGGAGGAGGGGTAGTTTATCCTTACCAACTTAGATAATTTAAATTCAGTTATTAGAGCTTATAAACAGCGTTTTGATATTGAAGAAATGTTTAGAGATTTTAAGAGTGGTGGTTATAATTGGGAAGATACTAATGTATCAGGTCAACGGCTAATTTCCCTAATATTATTAATCTCGCTTGCCTATACTGCTGCAACTATATCTGGTCAAAAAATTAAACGCATGGGTGTTCAAAAATATGTTGGACGAATTAAAGAATCCTTAAGGATTGTTCGACGACATAGTAGTTTTTATATTGGTCTTTATGGCCACAATTGGGTCAATTTCATGGAAAATTCTTATGATTTAGTCACAGAATTATTGAGATGAAGTCCTAATAAGCGTAAGTACTACCAGCAAGGAGAGAGGGCTATGAGGCTTATTCTATCTGCATCCTAGCCCTTTTTGTAGCCCCGTAAGAAAAATACCCACAAAGCTAGTACCGCAAGGCGGAAGTCAAAAGTCAAAAGCCAAAAGTCAAAAGTATTATGGAATAAGCTTTTTAGGAATTTTAACTGGTTGCTCTATTTACGCCGTGCCGTACTAGATTCACAAGTAGGACATTTCATTCTCTGATTAAGCAACGCCGAGTTTTATACATAGGAATTCATGCGATCGCAGTATAGGCTTTCACCTATATTCACACCTAGCATCTCACAAAAACGCTGATAGAAGCCCATTCTATCTTCGACTTGGGGAGGTGTTGGCTTGCCACATTCAATGCCACCATTGATGATGTTTATAGTCATACCGAACCCAGGTGCGCGTCCTTTGCTTGTATCTTCGCCAGAAGGCATCCACTGGCCGCTCATAACTTGGTGACATGATGGCTTAGGTGGTTGGGGAGTCATCCAGAACCATAGAGCGGTTAAAAAGGAGATTACCCCATCTGATTTGACTAGATCAGGATTGTTGAGCAAATCCAGATTTAGAGCTTCACCTACCGCGCCGTAATTGTAGTTCCACGATAGCTGCATAGGCCCTCGACCTTGATAGGAACGACCTGGGACACATTGATATCTGGTGTTTGATGAATCACAGTATATGCTTTGAGGGTTCTGTTCTTCAATAAAGTGCAGTCCCCAAGCATAACGCCCATCAGGAGCTGCATCCCAGCCTCCCGTAGTTTCGTGGGCAATGTTTGCTAAGAATGCAGCAGCCTCGCGCTTGCCTTGCTCCTCCGTTCCCTCATTGCAAAACTGCGAGTACTTCTGAACTGCCGTTACTAGATTGTCATAGGTGTACAAACTGTTACGATGCGGAAACATAGCTTCGTAAGTCTGGCGCGATACGATATTTGCAAACCCACCGTTTGGCTGCGAAGCAGTAGGAAGGCAAATTTCTTGACCTACCTGCAAATTGCGAACATCATCGTCTGTGAATGCGTTGCCATCTGGTTTTTTAAGGTCATGCCAACGATTACCATCACCCAACTCTTGTTGGGCAATAATGTAAAGCGTATCTCCGCCTTTTACGATGTAAGGACTACCGATTGTACAAGACATAAATGACCTCTACTTAAGTATTAGATAGATTGTTAGGTGAGGAGATACTAGCCAATACGTCTCTTCAAAATGATGTCCGGTCGTGGGCTGAATCCAATATCACCTAAAGCAACCACTTCCCAACCTTCATTACCCAATCTATTAAGAATCATCAGTGAGTCAAATCCTAGTGATTGATTCAGGTTGCTTGCTAAAAACCAATTAACACCGCCAAGTGTACCAGGTTGTCCTTGACAAACTAGGATGTTATATTCAAACCTTTCCATTTTTTTTCCTCCTGAAATATCAAATAATAAATTTTTCATCGCCAGACGGACATTCATTTGATAAGGACGACAATCAATTTGTTACTCAACAAGATATGAGTCGAGACAAAATACAGTTTGAGCGATTTTGAATTGAGAAATAAATTTTCAAAATCTAATTTGAAAACTCAAATTTGGTCAGAGTATTAGTATGGTCTTTGCCCAGAATAATTACCTGGTGGGTTGTATTGACAAACTAGGATAACGTTACGACCGTCGCTAGCTATACCACCACCAACTTCTGTAGTATTTCTCCAAACTACTTGTGTGTAATGTCCTACATCTTGCCAATTTCCAGTAGCGGATACGTTGGGAAATGCGCCATAAATAAAATGTTGCTTTTCATTACCCCAAAGCTCTACCAGCTTTGTCAGGGAATACCCACCACTCCCCTTCGAGAGATTTTCTCCACTACCATTACGGTTGTTACTGTGTTCAAATCTACCTGTCTCAGCTAGATGATTTGCCCACTGTTGGGCGCTATTAGCCAAACTATTTGACCATCGCAGTGGAGGAACCCCAACTTCTGCCCTATATTTATTATGAGCAGCTAAAATTTCGTCAACTTTAGAGTCTCCCGTACCTGTGGGTGATGTAGGGGAAGCAGAACCGGGAATGTAAACTTCCTGCCCAACCCATATATTACTAGCCTCTTGTTCTGTAAAAGCTGATCCGTCTGGCTTTGTAATTTCATGCCATCGATTACCATCACCCAAAAAGCGTTGAGCAATAAGATAAAGCGTATCTCCTTCTTGTATGGTATAGGAAGAAACTGTTGTAGAAGACATAAGTTATTTCTCCAAATTAAAGTTTGAGCGGTTGAGTCTTATTGCAATCTGGATTTAGGTTTGACAGAGCAAAAATCTTTGAAATGCTAGCTGTTCAGCCGAATTCGACATCTTTTATGCACAGTCAATCAAAATTACAAGACTGTATATGAACGACTAAAGATCAACAGAATAAATAACTCCATTTTTTGCAAGGAATATCGGCATAAAATTTATCCTTTTATTGATTTATTGCTTCAGTTTAAATATAAAATGTGAGAAAGTTGTGAGGTTTTTTGCTGGTTAGTTGACAAAACTTGCGATCGCCCGACTTGATGGCACAGCCCGCCGCAGACATCTCTGCAAGACTTACTATTGGCACTACTACTTGAGTAATGCCAATAGTAAGTCGGTTACAGTTTACCAGTGAATACCTTTTCAGCCGGGCCTGTCATGTAAACCCGTTGGTCAATTTCTGACCATTCAATTTGCAAGGGGCCACCTGGTAATTCTACAGTGGCGGTGCGATCGCATTTCCCGGTTAACACTCCAGCTACTAAAGAAGCACAAGCACCAGTACCACAAGCTAAGGTAATCCCAGCACCCCGTTCCCACACCCGCATTTTCAAATAGTCACGGCGTACCACTTGAATAAATTCAGTATTTATGCGTTGCGGAAAAGCTGGGTGATGCTCAAATTTTGGGCCGATGGTTTCTAACTCAATTGCTGCGACATCTTCCACAAAGGTAATGCAGTGAGGATTTCCCATATTTACACAGGTGACATCCCAAGTTTGCCCCGCCACCTCTAACGGCTGAGAAATTACTTTTTCTTCATTGGGTACAAGGGTAGTAGGAATTTCGCTAGCGAGTAACCTGGGTAAACCCATATCTACTTTAACTTGACCATCAGATAACAGTTGGGGAGTCATTACGCCACCCAAAGTATGAATGCGATATGAGTCTTGATTTCGGGATTCGCCTTCTAAGTCTGCCAAAAAGCTAGCTAAACAGCGAATGCCATTGCCACACATTTCTGGTTCTGAACCATCGGAATTAAAAATCCGCATGGTGTAGTCAGTGCCATTTTCTCCGGGGAGGGCAAAAATGACACCATCAGCACCGATACCAAAATGGCGATCGCACAACTTGATGGCTTGCTCTGGAGTCACTACAGGCAAAGATGACGAGCGATTGTCAATCAAAATAAAGTCGTTGCCTAGACCATGATACTTAGTAAATTCGATTGCCATTTCTTCAAGGATGAATTATCAAGGATTAGTTACTCTTTATTTTGCCTTGTAGGTTCATCTTTACTAAAAATGCTTACTGAATTTGACACCACTTTACCCAGTATTAGACAAGTCCAAAACCTGATTAAACAAACAACGCCAGTTGAGTTAAAGCTGGTGACTCAGGATGTACTCACAGGAAAGGTTTTATGGCAAGATCCACAGTGTATCTGTATTGCTGATGAAAATAGCCAGCAAACCACCGTTTGGAAACAAGCGATCGCCTACATCAAGCCGCAAGTGGGTTAGGAGTGAGGCAGAAAAATCACAGTAGCAGGGTGAATACTTCTTCTACCCTGCCGCAAAACTGAGTGGAGCAAGGGTTTCAATCCCCCTGCTCCCTCCCTCTTTTTGAACCCCTATTCTTCGTCACTAGACTTAGAGTTTTGCAGCACAAACCCACCGATTGCGTCCTTGTTCTTTAGCTTTATACAAAGCTTTGTCAGCTGCATTAATTAAGTCTTGAGCTGAACTTTTATCTGTTGGTTTTTGAATTGCCACACCTAAACTGACGGTCACAAAATATTGAAAGTTACTCTTCTTTTTATGGGTAATCTTTAATTCTTGAATAGATTTTTGAATCAGCTTAGTTACTTTAATCGCACCTGATTCGTTCGTATTTGGCAAAATTACAATAAATTCTTCACCACCATAACGAGCTAGTAGATCGGTAGGACGCTTTAATACAGATTGTGCTGCCTGAGCAACTTGTATTAAGCATTCATCACCAGCTAAATGCCCATAAGAATCGTTATAATCCTTGAAATAGTCAATATCAAATATAATTAAAGATAAATAATTTTCGCTTAGTTTTAGTCGATCCCATTCCTGCTCTAAAAACTGATCAAAACAATGACGGTTGGCGATTTGGGTTAGAGCATCTAGCTTACTAAGTTTTTCTAACTGAGAATTTGCTAGTTCTAAAGCATTGTTTGCTTGAGCAAGTTGATTAGCTTGAGAGCGGAATTGCTCTAATAACTCAGAATGTTCTAAAGCTACATTAAACTGAGCAGCTAACTGGTGGATAAATTGAATTTCCGACTTTTTCCACTCACGCGAACAATGGCACTGATGAACACATAGTAATCCCCATAAAGTTTTTCCTTTCATTAGGGGTGCAACAATTTGTGCCTTGATTTGAAATTGCTCTAACAGTTTAATGTGGCAATCTTTTAGCCCAGCTTGATAAATATCTGATAATACTTGTATACGCCCTTGGTGATAAGCAACTGCATAGTTTTCAGCAAAACAATTATCCTTAACCTTGATGGCGATCGTAGAATCGTAGTCAGGCAAGACATTCTCAGAGACAAATTCACCAGAGGTATAGTTCGATTCCGGGTCAAATCGAAAGATACTGACGCGATCGCTACGGAGAGCCTTACGAATTTCTCGTGCAGTAGTCTTAAACAAGGTGTCTAGATTCAGAGATTCACGAATTTCAGCAACTAAATTAAATAGAATCTCCTGCTGCTGATTTGCTTTATACAGTTCTGCTGCTTTTTGTTCTGCTTGAGCTAAAAATTCTGCTTGTTTAACTGCAAATCCTAACTGCGTTGCAATCTGAGATAGAAACTGAATTTCTAATTGTTTCCATTCATGTGGCTGTGAATGCTGATAAGCTGCAAGCACTCCCCACAGTTTTTTTCCCACAAATATTGGTGCAGTTGCATAAGCTTGAATCTGGAACTGTTCTAAAATTTCTAAATGGCATTGAGACAAGCCTGCTGCGTAGACATCTGAAGCAATTAAAGTTTCATTATTACGATACCGTCCACCTCAAAAGTGTTGAATGTTAAGAGAAATCCGATAAAAACAGCCCAAAATATGTTA
>NZ_JAVRCS010000057.1:0-29293 GCF_034530635.1 Nostoc sp. EspVER01 | reverse complement strand
ATCTGAATGGTTTACTTGCTATTTGAGTGTTTCTGCCAAAAGTGGATGCTCCCAATGAACTTCATCCCCCTCCTCATAAGGATGTAACTCCCAAATCCCTAAATTTATCCTTTAAAGATTACGTTCAACTGCGATAATTTCAGTATATTCAAACTCATTCGGACTTTGTTTCACCAAAGGATATCTTTCTCCACCCAACTCAATATAATCTTGTTCGCAATCTGGCTTAGAAGAATAATACGTCAGCACATATTCTCTCCCAATTCTATTTGTCATTTCTGCTTCTACTTCACCCCGCCATTGAGTTTTAGTTACTAAAACTATCAACTGATTCGCTAATTGGGGAATCGTCTTCGCAATGTGTCGCCGCGAATTTTCATCTAAACTACCAAACGGCGAATCCATCACAATTGGGAAAGTGCTACTATCGGGAATCATCATCATTTTTCGTTTCTCACTCCATTCCCGCACTTTGTCAATGATGCTGGCAATAAAGGATAAACTGAGAATTTGATTCTCTCCGGTGGATGCTGCAACGGGTGCTTCTATACCTGTGGTATTTTCTACTAATGTAAGTTCATATTTATCGCTAATTTTAGGAATGTATGGAGTCACAGAAATCTCCATAAATATTTCTTGTACTCGCTTTTCTAGTTGCAGACGAAATTGTTGTTCTTGACGATTTCTAACTTCCGTTAAGCGTTCGATTGCATCTTGAGTGGCATTAATTCGTCGCTGTGCTAGAGTTTGCTTATCTTCGTTCAGCTTTTGTTTAGCAATTTGTTTATTTAAACCTTCAATTTCAGTTGTGAGTTGAGCAATTTGCTGCTGATTTGCACCCTGTTCTCGATTTAATTCATCAATTTTACTTTCAATTTCATCTAACCGTTTTTGTAGACTGCTAATTTCTTCATTAGCATCTTTTCGCAACCGTTCTTGAATATTGTCTAAATCGCCTTCAATTTGAGATATGCTTTGCCTTAACTGATTAATCCTGGTTTGTTCTCTATCAACTTCTTCCCAAAATCCTATTGCTTGCTTATCAATTTCATCTACTTGTGCTATCATCCGAATTGCAGTTTCTTCTACCGCCGAAGAACCTGCTTTATTTAACCAAGTACTCACATGAGTATGAGAATGATTACCCTCGTGTAATTCTGCACCACAAATACAGCGTTGAGAATTGAGTAAATCATTGACAAATTCCCGCGAAATTCCTGATGTTAATTCGCCACGCTGCTTTAAATCATTGATAATTCCTCGGAACTGGGATGTAGTTTCTGACAATAAAACAGTATAACCCCGCGCAGAGATAACTTTTTTCAGCGCTTCCTTCGTTTTTTTATATTCTTCTTGATTCGCAAGTTTCTGCGATTCTAAATCCTGCCATCTTTCTTGCAATTCTTTAGCTGCACTCAATTCTCGCAAACGATTACTTGTCTCTTTTTTAAAAGTTTGTTGATATTCTAACTCTTCTTTAATTTCAGTTTGGCGTTTGGTAATGCGTTCACGTTCTCTTTCTATCTTTTCTTGCTGTCGTAATAGCTGTTTAGTTTCAGAATCACCAATAGCTTTCAACTCATTTTCTAAAGTTTTTTTAGCATCTCCTAAATGTCTGATGGAACGGTTGATTACTTCCACACCCAAGAAAATTTTTGTAGCCTCGGCAATTTCAGCTTTTTTATCAGAACGGACTATTTCTTCAATTCGTTCGCCGTCAAAGAAAAAATATTGATGTAAACTAGCTGGTAAAATTTGATTAATTATATCGTCTGGTTGCTGGATTGGGATATTCCATTTGCCATCATCCGCACCAACCCACATAGTTAATTGAGTTTTACCAGCATCAAAATCACCTTCGTTTTTATAACCCCGACAGGTGCGTTTCACTCGATAGCGTTTACCTTCATGTTCCCAGCCAATCTCTACCCAACATTCTACAGCTTGACCTTTTTGAGTTTCTGCGATCGCACGCTTATTCACTAACTGCTCTATCGATGCGAACGCTGCACTAAATTTATCATACAATACCCACGTAAAGGCATTCAGCAAGCTAGTTTTACCAGAGCCATTATTGCCATGAATAATTGTCGTGTTCTGAGCCTCTCCCCCAGCGATGATCATCTCTGGTGTCATACCATAAAAGGAGCGAAAGTTGCAGAGCTTGATTGAAGTCAGCTTCATCGCACTTCTTCCTTAATAATGTCTAAAATATTATCATTTATATGGCTGTTAATCTTCTTATCTAACCTGCCTTTTTCTAGCTTCCATACGCGCTCAATAATTTGCCGTACTTCCGGCGGTGCGCTAGTTATTGGCTCCTGCACATCGTCGATATTCGCCTCTTGTGACATATCAAATTTTAAAATATAGTTTTTCTACATTTTAACTTTCTCTAGTGCTAGAATAGCCTCCGTAAACCCACTATTAGCGTTATCTTTAAAATCCTAATTTTATTTGAAAAAAGACTTTATTCTTTAATTATTTTCTGTTATTATATATTTTAATGAATCTAGATCATAATGGGATGTAAGTAAAATTTTTAAAGCGACTTACATCCCATTATGATCAAATCCATAATTCTATTATTTCATACTTAATGCTTCTTTTTTCAAAACTCGAAAAATTTTATAAAAAAGTACAGCTATTTTCTGGTTCATTATCAAATATCTAATAAACCGTATCGCTTTTGTAAATCAAGTAACTTCATTCTTGCAACACCTGCATTATCAGCCAAATCAGCAAATTCTACAAAGCGCCGTAATTCCTTTTTTAAAAGATTACGCTCAACTTCTATAGTTTCTCTATCTAAATCTGGTGGCAAAACAATCATGTCAAATATAGTGGCGCGTTCCTTAGCCGGATGAGGACGTAAAACTCGCCCCCGTCGCTGGATAAATTGGCGAGGATTACCAGAACTTGATAAAATCACCGCAGTTTGAATTGCTGGAATATCGACACCTTCATCTAAACAACGAATTGCTACCAAACCTTGCAACTCACCACTTTCAAATTGATGACGTAAAATTTCCCTTTCTTGTAAAGTTGTTTGAGCCGTATAGGTGCTTACCTTATACCCCAAATCCACTCCCAGAATTTTAGCAACAGCTTTGAGTTGGCGTAGAGATGAACGTTGTCCCGCATCTTGGGAACCATCACTACAATAAAAAAGAGTGTGACTAGTTTCGCGGCGAGTAATCATTAAATCCCGCAAAGCATTTAATTTATTTTCCGCCGCCCCAATTAACCTTGCCCTTTGCATCAATAACGGCTTTAAATCTTCATTGTCTTCAAAGTTTCCCGCTTGTCCATTTTCTCGTTCTCTATATAGTAGCGATCGCCCAATTCTTTTAGTTAACTTTAAATAGGCAATACTTTCTGCTTCAGTTAACTCCACCAGCACCGGATAATACAGATAATGCACCAAAGCCCCTTGAGCGATCGCATCCCTCAAAGTAAACTCTGGTTGGAGAACTGGGCCAAAATAATCAAATAGAGATTGCGTGCCAAAATCATCAAAATACCTTTCCGGTGTGGCAGATAAAGCCAGTCTCAACCCAACACTACGCGGTAAACTTTCTTCTAACTTGGGTGCGCCTAAATTATGGGCTTCATCCCCAATAATTAGAGTTTTGGCGGGAAAATATTTGAGTTGAGACTGAAACCCATCTCCAATTAAAGTGGAGTTCGTAGTGATAACCGTGACAAACCGTTGAGAACCAGAACGCAGATTATAAATTTGCGTAGAAAGTTGACTTTGCCAAGTGCGTAAATTCTCAAAGGCTAAAATGGGTTGCAAATTAAATTTTTCACACTCTCGCGCCCATTGGGTGACGAGATGGCGATAGGGACATACCACCACCAGAACTTGTAAATTAATCTGCTGATATAATTCACAAGCGATCGCTAATGCGGTAATAGTTTTACCACTACCAGTAGCCATTTTCAGCGTCCCTCTGCCATTGTTGGTAAACCAGCTAGCGATCGCTTGGCGCTGATATTGCCGCAATTGCAGAGACGGAGGCATTCTTGGGCATCCTGGTAATGGTTGCGTGTGATAACTGCCCTTACTTTCCCTTGCAAATGGTAATTTCAACCGGAAAGTGGGCAGTTGTTGCACTGGATTTTGCGTCAGGTACATAGTGGGAGTTAGGAGTTAGGAGTTAGGAGTTAGGAGTTAGAAGTTAGGAGTTGGGAGTTAGGAGTTAGGAGTTAGGAGTTAGGAGTTAGGAGTTGGGAGTTGGTAAGGGACTTCCAAATAAAAAATATCCCAAAACTGATGCAAAAATTTTCTCTATTTCTCCTCTCTGTGTTCTCCGCGTCTCTGTGGTTCGTTCATTTGGATAAATTATTTCTTGGAAGTCCTTAATTTAAAACTCATCACTCATCACTCATCACTCTCTTACTACTCAGTTGTAACCGCGCCAAACACCAATGAGAGAACCTTGCACCTGTACTTGCATAGCGCTGACTTCTATGGGATTGTACTTAGGATTTGCTGGTTTGAGGGTAACGCGATCGCCTTGGCGATAAAAACGTTTTAATGTTGTACCAAATCCATCTACTCTGGCGGCGACGATAGTACCATTTTTTAAATGATTTGGTTCTGCTACTGGACGCAGAAATACCACATCGCCATCAGTAATTAAATCTTCAATCATACTATCGCCAGCTACGCGCAAAGCGTAGGTTTGGGGAGGTAAATCAAAATTAGAAAAGTCTAAATGATCTACAGCATCAGTAAACGGTTCTATTAAACCACCAGCCGCGATCGTGCCCAAAATTGGTACACCTTGCTTAACAGAACGCAAAATCCGAATTGTTCGCGCTTGTCCTTCGGTCCATTCTATATATCCCTTAGTGCGTAAATGTTCTAAACGACTTTGAATTGGTGCTGGTGACTTCAGGTTCATCGCTTGCATCATTTGCCGAATAGAAGGCGAATGCTGGTGCGTTCTGATGTATTCTGCTAACCATTCATAAAGTTCTTGTTGAGCTTCAGTTAGACGTTCCATAAATTTGCGGGAAGTAATTATAAATGTCTCTAGAACATTAGTACTACAAAAAACTCCCCATAACAAGAGAAAAGTAAAAATATGAAAGGCAAAAGCAAAATTATTTTCTTCTCTTTTGCCTTTTGACAAATAAAGAATATTACAGGTTACAGGTTAGAGCTTACAGGTTATAAGGAAAAAAATTATACCCTATCCCCTGTGCCCTATTCCCTTACTCTGCCCCTAAAAGACTTGCAAGTAAAGCTTTTTGAGCGTGGAGACGATTTTCTGCCTGTTCCCAAACTCGTGATTGAGAACCTTCAATAACAGCTTCGGTAATTTCTTCACCGCGATGAGCTGGTAAGCAGTGTAAAACAATTGCCCCTGGCTCGGCAAGACTCAATAGCTGTTCCGAAATTTGGTAAGGCTGGAAAATTGGCATTCGGTTATCTGCTTCTGCCTCTTGCCCCATACTCGCCCAAACATCAGTGTAAAGTACAGCAGCTCCCTTAGCCGCTAATTCTGGATCGTGAGTTAAGAGGACTTCAGTTTTGTGATTAGCGATCGCTCTTGCTTGCTCTACAATCTGAGAATCTGGCTCATATCCGCTAGGAGTAGCAATTCTGACATTCATCCCTACCAAAGCACAGCCTAACATCAGAGAATTAGCCACATTATTCCCATCACCCACGTAGGTTAAAGTTAACCCAGCTAGAGTGCCAAAGCTTTCTTGAATCGTCAATAAATCAGCTAATACCTGACAAGGATGTTCTGCATCGGTAAGTGCGTTAATCACCGGAATCTTGGCATAGTGAGCAAAAGTTTCCAAATCCTGCTGGGCAAAAGTGCGAATTGCCAAAATATCCAGATATCGATCTAACACCCGCGCCGTATCCTGCAAAGGTTCCCCGCGACTCACTTGAGTGACATTAGGGTTGAGATCGATTACCTGTCCACCAAGTTGGTACATCGCTACTGTAAAACTTACCCGTGTACGAGTTGAAGCTTTGGAGAACAACAACCCCAAAACTTTATTACACTGCAACTTCAACTGCTGTGATTTAAGTTGAGTTGCCAATTGCAGGAGTTCTTGAAGTTCCGTAGAACTAATGTCCGCTAGACTTAATAAATCTCGTCCGAGCAATGCTGCCATGCTTGTAATCTGTAAAAAATAATTATATATTTCTGTTCCTTTATTCAGCCGTGCCAAGAAAATATAGTTTTAGAACTGCGCCAGATATTTTTGCGCCCAGCCCAGAATTTTAGTTAGCTTTTGCCATGCATATTAATTAATTTATCAAGCTTATCAGTAATTCAGAATGCGTGATTGTTTCTGGTTCATCACAATGGCAACGCCAGAACAATTATCTAGGCGCACAAAAGCAGCGATATTGCTAAAATTTCTAGTCTTTTAGCCTAATTTTATGATGAAGCAGATATTTTTTAGAATTTACAGCTAGACAAATAAATAGATTATGGTACAATGATGAATCGTGGTTGCTAATTAAGAGTAATCGTCAGACTTGCCAGCATAGCACAGTGGTAGTGCATCCGACTTGTAATCGGAAGGTCGCGAGTTCAAATCCCGCTGCTGGCTTTAACGCAAAACCCCAGGTTTGAGGGATTTTTGCCTTTTTGGTAATGCTTTTGTGCTAAATTACCTTGAAATATGGTTAACTGTGGAAAAGATTGAGTTCAGATTTAGTTCGGGTGTCGGGCGATGAAATAGACTCTTGAAGCAGTTAACGATCGCCTGAAAGCAGGTAAAGTAGGGGTTAGGGGCATTCCCAGCACTTTGGAAATTGAACAGGTGCGATCGCTTTTTGATGACCGCCCTGATTGGCAGTTGGTTACAACGTTTTTCAGGCGATCGCTTGATCGCTCAATTTTTGGCTAAATATATTTTTGAGCCATCTCAAACAAAAACACCACTCCACACAGTGGTGTTTTAAGTGAATATGGACAGATGATGAGCATATCAGGATCGACTAGGTTGGTAAATCCTGTGGTTTAATCTCCCAATCTTCTTTCTTGATTCTCTTGGTTGCAAGCCGTGCCAGCTTTTCTGCAACTTTTCTAAAAGTTCCTTTGTTCGTGTAACTAGGAGATGGCTCAATTTGCGCGTGAGATGGATTGTCGTCTGTTGGTCTTGGACAGACATCAATTTTGTAATCATATCATGTCCGCATAATTAGTTATGCTAACCACAGTCATTGCACCCCACCCCCAGCCCCTCCCCGCAAGCGGGGAGGGGAGACAAAGCGCAGCTTTGGCGGGGTGGGGTTCTTGGGGTTTAGTAAGTAATCAAGCGGACATGATATCAAAAGGTGATTTCGGTAAAGTCCCTTGAGCAAATAAATTCAGGACTTACGCAACTGGCACCATTGCTTGTGCCAGTTGCGTAAGTCCTGCATCTGTTTGTTTTGGGCAATACGGTTTTTAATCAGTCCAATGCGATCGCTCGGTACTGATATTAATTAAGTGGACGCAGAAGTGTAATTTTGCCCATGCCCGTCTCTTGACTGAGTTGCGCCACGTAGAGATTTCCATTCGTGGGATTCTCAACCAAATCCAATGGACTTGGATTAAAACCAGTGAAGCCACTAATAGCCGTTTGGGAATTTACAATATCCAAGTTTGCGCCACCTGGTGTTAGCACAATGATATCTTTCCCTAAACTGAAGCGTGTCACCAGCAGTTTGCCTTGCAGCTGACCACCTAAAGCATTACTACGATATTCAATGACGCCATTAGGTGAAAAATGCTCTCCGAAATCGAAGGCAATACCCTTCCAATTCCGGTCAGGTAGAGTACCAACGGGATATTCATTGATCTGAACTGGGTCTGTACCAGCTGTAGGATTTCCTCCACCCAACACCCACTCACAACGCTTCGGATTGGGATGGCCATAATAACCATCTTTAACAACGCGAAACAGAAAGTCTCGCTGCGTGCCTAGACTGCTAAGACCAGGCACCGGTGGAGTAGTATAAGCCCCATTAATAGTCTTATCAATCCGGTTTTGGCAGGCAAGAGGTAAAGGGATAGGTGTATTTGGCGTATTGCCACCAGCCGCCGAACCATTCGTTGGCACATATAACTGACCATTGGTATGCCAAACCAGATCGTAGCCATTACGTATACCACTAGCAAAGATAGTTACAGGCGCTCCCGGATTAAAGGGGTTATAAGTACCTCCATCTTCTGTCTTAACGCTTAAAGGAGGTGAGGTGATTTTGGACAGGTCAACTCGTAATACAGCAGCAGTTAACAACTGCTCAGGACGATTACTCCAGGCAGTATTTGGTGCGCCCGTACTATTATTACTACCCTGCAACACATACAGCACGTTTGGCTCGTTGGGCTTGAACTCAATGCTATTGGTTAGATGATCCCGACTCGATCGCGGTAAATCAACCACATAGTCTTTTACTGTCTCTAGATTGGTGCCGCTTAAACGAGTAATCTTACCAGTCCACTCTGGTGCATCAATAGTTCCATTCCAGTAGTAGTTATTTGTTACCCAGAGAATTAGGTTGTTGGCATTGGTTGATGAAGGATCAAAGTGCATACCAATGATCGTTCGATTACCACCATTTGCAGTCTGCAATGAGGAAATCGTTTGTGGCGTACCCAGAGTACCATCAGCATTGATCGGGAAACGCAAAATCTCACCTAGTAGGGTGGCAGCATAGAGTTTATTGTCAGGCCCAATTAAGACTGTGGTGTAAGATTTGGTAGGTACATTCGCTAGCGAGATTTGCTCGAAAGTAATATTGCTGACTGGGTTCACAAACGTACCTGTTGTGAAACTGATGCTATAGGGTAAGAATGCAGCACCATTGCTATCTTTAACCCCGTCGGTGATTTGTAACAAATATTTGGTATTGTTCTTGAGACGATTTATCGGAGACACTACAATCACATCTCCACCACCGGAAGTGTTATAAGTGGTATTGACTTGCGTGTTAGTGCTGCAATCAATCAGCTTGATAGTGGAGGCAGAAATAGTATTAACCGCAATCCCACTATTGGGAAGATTTAGGTCTGCTGTAATCGAAATATCTGGCGAGAGATTTGTCTGACCATCATTGGGATTGGTCGTTCTGATCGAGGGACGATTACCTGGTGCGATCGCAATATAGTTGAGCTTAGTATTCTTACCACGTTTAGCATCAATTGTCAGCTTGCCATCGGCAACATTAACAATCCGAGTAATTGCGGCAAACTTTTTGGTTGGCGTTGGTACAAAGCCAGAAATAGCAGCCGTCCCTTCTATATTAATCTGGTGCTTACTATTTACAGGATTACTAGCATCACCGACGCTAACAGTCACATTGTAAGAACCATTAGATAGGGCATATTCCCAAGCAGCAGGTATCCTAACTGCTGTTCCCGCATTGCTAGCAGGATATTGTAGATGAATCAGTCTATTGAGTCGCCGATCGATGCCACTTTGGTTGCGATCGCGTGTATTGAGTTGGATATCAAGGGGAGTGGGTGTAGTATTGCCTAAGCTATCTTCACGCACCCAACCAAAGCCTCTAGTATCATTGTAGGCTTGACCGATATCTTTAATATACCCAGATGGTACAGGCGCGTCATTTGGTTGGAAAGCAATCCCTTGAACAATTACTAATACCAGTATTTTGGGTTTGATCTTGTAAATCATAGTATGCCTTGCCGTTGTGTTCGTAGTTGATACGTGAGTAGTCCATTAACATTGGCCAGGTATCTGCAATGATTATTCCTGGCAATCCTTCACTGGCTAGAAACGAACGTAATGACCGCAAGTCTCAGGGAACTATTTCTCCAGACTGTATAAAAAATATTTAATAAATACTTGAAATTACATAAGTAATGAACTTCTTTTTAAGAGAATTATAAAGGAACTTTCTAATTCCTCAACTTGCCACAGTATGATTACGGAAAAAGCAATAAATTTTCAAAATTATTATCATAAACCAATTTTTAATTGGTACTGGCAGAGTTAATTTTTTAATGTGCTGTTAATATACAGTTAATATAATGTTTTTATAAGTTAAATATGATTCCACGGTCATTCTACCCCAAGGAGCCAAAGCCTAGCTTTGGCTCCTTGGGGTAGTAATTTACGATGTCTACGACGGGTGGTTCCTGAGCGCAGCCGAAGTGCGGGCTACGCCTACGCATAACGATCACATAATATTTAATGGGTCTACATCAATAGTTAAACTTACAGACGAAGGACAAAGCGATCGCACTTCTTCCCAATCTGGTAATCGCGGTAAGGCATCGGGGGCAAATTTAATCAATATCTGCCAGCGATAACGATTAGCTACCCGTAAAATACTCGCTGGTGCTGGGCCCAATATCTCGAATTCTTCTTCTGTACTCAAGGCTGTAGCAATAACTTGCGCCGTATTTTGCACTTGAATCGGGTCGAGACTACTTAAGCGCAACAAAATTAACCGCCCATAAGGAGGATAATTGAGTGCTTGGCGTTGTTCTAACTCAGCTTGAGAGAAAGACTGATAATCGTGCGATCGCACTGCTGCAATTACCTGATGCTCTGTAGTATAAGTCTGCACAATCACTCTACCTGGATCTTCACCTCTACCAGCACGTCCAGCGACTTGAGTCAAGGTTTGAAACGCTCGTTCACTGGCGCGATAATCTGATAAATTTAGCAATCCATCGGCGGCGACAACGCCCACAAGTGTCACCTGTGGTAAATCCAAACCTTTGGTGAGCATTTGCGTACCGACTAATAAATCTGCTTCACCGTTGGCAAACTGCGTGAGTAGGGTACGGTGTGAGCCTTTGTTGCGGGTGGTATCGCTATCAAAACGAATCAAGCGTAACTCTGGGAACTGTCGTGCTAGTTCCTGCGTTACCCGTTGAGTACCGCTACCGAAAAATTTCAGGTAAGGAGAACTACAATCAGGACAAAATTTGGGATGCGATCGCGCATAATTACAATAATGACACCGCAATAATTCCGGCGCTTTTTCTTCGGTATGGTGATATGCCAGCGATACATCACAATGCGGACATTCCAACACATATCCACAACTGCGGCAAGAAACAAAAGTACTGTGTCCCCGGCGATGGATAAATAAAATTCCCTGTTGTTTTCTTTCTTGCAACTCTTGCAAAGCTGCTTGCAGCGATCTACTAAATATAGAACGATTTCCCTGTTGCAACTCTTGCCGCATATCGACGATTTCCACCGGCGGTAAAGGGCGAGAATTAATGCGTTCAGGCAAACTTAAATAATGAGTGCTGAATGAGTTCTGAGTGCTGAGTAAGGAGTGAGGAGTGAGGAGTGAAGAGTGAGGAGTTACGAATTCTCCCCCTGCTCCCTGCCCCCTGCCCCCTGCCCCCTGCCTCTCCACACTTACCCAAGTTTCCAACGAAGGCGTAGCAGAACCCAACACCAAGGGGCAATTTTCTAATTCGGCTCGCCACAGGGCAACGGTACGGGCGTGGTAGGTGGGTATAGGGGAATCTTGTTTGAAGCTGCTATCGTGTTCTTCATCTAAAATAATTAAACCCAAGTTGGGCAAAGGAGCGAAGACAGCGCTACGAGTCCCAATGACAACTTGAGGTTCTCCGGTGAGCATTTGCCGCCAAGTGTCGTAACGTTCACCGTCGGAAAGGGCGCTGTGATAAACGCTGACTTTATTACCAAAACGGGCGCGAAAACGATCGGTTAGCTGCGGTGTAAGTCCAATTTCTGGGACTAAAACCAGAGCAGATTTACCTTGATTGAACAGAGGTGCGATCGCTTGCAAATATACTTCGGTTTTTCCTGAACCTGTCACTCCATGCAATAAAACTTGAGCAAATCCATCTAATGTCTGGATTGTCCCTAAAGCGCTAGCTTGAGCTGCATTTAATGATTTTGGTTGATCTTTGGCTAATACTGGGCCTTGTTCTCTTCGCAATACTTCCCGTTCTTCAATGACGATACAGCCCTTTTGTTCTAACCCTTTTAGCGTAGGGGTAGTTGTCTTACAAATCTGTAGGAACTCATTTAGCCACAACTCGCCACCACAATCGCGTAGCACTTTTAAAATTTCCCGCTGACGCTTATTTAAATCAATGTAAGAACCATCGGCAACTAACGTGACTACTGGTTTTGTCTGGGGTTGAGAATATCTAAGTAATTCCACATAACTTTCTGCCCAATTGCGTTCGAGTAATTGCTTTTTTCCCCGATCAAATCCTTGAACTTGGCGCTTGAGGAATTTGAAACTGTAGTCCCCATCAACTTGAGATTGCAGAATTTGGAGAATTTGACGAGCTGCCTTTGAACCAAGGAATTCTACTGCACCATTGGGAATGTTTTCTCGCTTGAGCCGAATCCGATGCTGCGATCGTCCCAATAACCCAGGCGGTAACGCCATACGTATCACCTGAATTAAGGGTGTGTAATAATACTGTGATACTCGTTCAAGCAGCGTCAAGTAACTATCTCCGATGAAATCCCTCTGAATGACATCTTCTACTTCCTTGATTTCTTCTGCTGCTAAATTTGCTGGGGGTTTTGCCAATATACGAATAGCTACCCCTCCCAGTCGTTGAAAACCAAAAGGCACACTCAAAATATCCCCTGGTTTTACTTCTAACTTGGCAGCTAATCGATACGTATAAAGTTTTTCCCCTTTCTCTAATTCTGTTGAGGCTCCTGGACAGTCTACCAATACTTCAACCCACCGATTAACAGTTTCACCTGACTGATATGATTCACTCGGTTCACTCACCACTAAAGAAGATAAATTTATGTCATTAATATACATACTTGCTGATTTTATAATTAAATATTTTCCTCACATAGCTGGTCAAAATCAACCTAGCTAACTAAACTTTAGTTTTTCGCTTTCTTCAATTTAAATGGTATTTCTCAATACTGTTATTCTTCATAATACTTGATAATTTTCCTCTTATGTAATCTACTAGACAAATTCGTATCAACTATATATGCAATAAATATTTGGTGCCCACTATACAAATAAAAGCATGTCGGCTATTGCTGCAACAGTTACTCTATCTACTAGATATGGAGTAGCCTTTTTCCGCCTATCGGTAGATATTCAACCGTTTCTGTATATGAGATGCTTTTATACAGAGTAATATCGTCCCAAAATTAAGCTGCTACTCTTGTAATTTGTATCATGTAGGTAACTTGAAATCAAATCGGGAATGCGTAACCTATTAGTAGGTCTTCCTTTTATACAGTCGTATCCAGCGCCTAAAACACTATAAATATTTAGAAAAATATATGAAAGTTTAAGAAATTTGGATGGTTAGCTGGAATTTTTATATTTGTTAAGGTTGAGAAAGTTTGAGGAGGTTTGACATATTTGATAATTCAGAAAAAAATGAAGAATATATCTGCTGGGAATCGTAAGAAAAAGTTTTGCTGGGTGCTAAGGTAAGTTTCGTTATAGGTTGTATATAACTGTAACCTATAGGTACTAGGTAGATGCCGATTTTTATTTCTGTAGACAAATTAGCATCAGCCTATATTTCGCTATTTTTTACGGGTGCATCGTCCATTAGGGAAAACTACCAAGCCTCAAACGAGTAGGTGTAAATAAATTATGTACCAAACAAAGCAACAATCCCTAAAGGAAAATATGAATATTGTTGAATTGGGAAAAATGGAAATACTGGAGAATGCTGCTGATATCGAAGAACCATCACTCGATAGTTTAAATGCAGTGGCAGAAGCAGAATCTCCAATTGTAGTAGAAAATCTGGAATCAGACGAACGCGATGGCGATGACATGGCGGCGGCTCGTCCTTCGGGATACAACAAAACCGAACATGATGATGCTGTCGGCGCATTTTTTAAAGAAATGGCGCGTTATCCGCTTTTAAAAGCTGATGAGGAAGTAGAATTAGCGCGGCGAGTCAGGTTTCTAGAGGAATTTAGAGAAATACAAGCGGCTTTAGAGTTAAAGCTGGAACATGAAGCCAGCAAATTAGAAGTGGCTTCCGAGCTAGGAATGACGGAAAAGCAACTAGAAAGTCGCTTGTATCAAGGGAGAGTAGCGAAACGCAAAATGATTCGCTCTAACTTGAGATTGGTTGTTTCTATTGCTAAACGATACTTGAATCGAGGAGTGCCTTTTCTGGATTTAATTCAGGAAGGAGCAATGGGCTTAAATCGCGCTACAGAAAAGTTTGATCCCGATAAAGGATATAAGTTTTCTACTTACGCCTATTGGTGGATTAGACAAGCCATTACCAGAGCGATAGCTAATGATGCGCGAACAATTCGACTACCGATTCATATTGTTGAAAAGCTTAACAAGCTAAAAAAAGCCCAACGGGAACTCAAACAAAAACTCTGTCGTAATCCTACCGAAGGTGAAATGGCAGAATATTTAGAGATTAGTGTGCAACAACTGCGCCAGCTACAACAGCTACGGCGACAAGCACTTTCTCTCAACCACCGCGTCGGTAAAGAAGAAGACACGGAATTGATGGATTTGCTAGAAGATGAGGATAACTTGTCTCCAGAAGCAAAAATGAATGAAAACATGATGCGTCAGGAGATTTGGGAAGTCTTGGGTGATGTGTTAACTCCACGAGAAAAAGATGTGATTTCTCTGCGTTATGGTTTGACAAGCAGCGAACCCTGCACCTTAGAAGAGGTTGGCAATATGTTCAATCTTTCTCGTGAGCGAGTGCGTCAAATTCAAAGCAAAGCCATGCGGAAATTGCGCCGTCCTCACATAGCCAAACGCTTAAAAGGTTGGTTGATTTAATTACATTGCTCAAGATAGAGATGTAATCTGGAACTTAATTAGCTTTGCAATTCGCAAAAATCGGGCGTTTTGTAGCTTTTTTCGGCTCTTGTTTCGTCAATACTCAAAATAAATTGCCCAGTTGCCTATAGACTATGGACTATAAACTATGGACTATAGACTAATGACTTCGGGTAGCAATTTGATTGTGCGTTTTGCCCAAGCAGACGATTGCAGCGTACTGTTTAAATTAATTGAAGGGCTTGCAGAGTATGAAAAATTATCTCACGCGATCGCTGGTAATGCTCTAGCACTTCAGGAGCATTTATTTGGTTCGCGGAGGTATATAGAGGCAATATTAGCGGAATCTGCTGGTCAAGCTGTTGGTTTTGCGCTATTTTTTCATAATTATTCAACATTTCTGACTAAGCCGGGAATTTATCTGGAAGATTTATTTGTTTTACCAGAATATCGCAGGCAAGGTATTGGTAAAGCTCTCTTAACTAAAGTAGCTCAGATAGCTGTAGAACGTGATTGTGGGCGATTAGAGTGGAGTGTCTTAGATTGGAATGAGTCAGCCCAAGAATTCTACCGTAGTATGGGAGCATCTATATTAGATGATTGGCGAATTTGTCGCGTCACAGAAGATATGCTTACTCAATTAGGTTCCGTAAAATAAAAAACACAGGATGAAGTATAAAGAATGAATCAGGAAGATTTTCATCTTTAATATTTCATCCTTAAATTTTAATCATTTTTTTTATAAAATATTCAGAATTATATAAATTGTCATTTTAATCATCAGCATAATGCACATTTTTGTAAACAAGTAAGCTAGGGTATTTTGGAGAGAAGCATATTTATTCTTTTTACATATTGCTTTGGGCTAATAAACCTAAATCTAAAATCACCAAGATTCAAAATCCAAAAACTTTATTTAATAAAGCAAAGTTTGACAGCTTGTCATTTGACTATGGCAACGGGTCAACTCACAATTATGGAGGATATTGCACCGAATAAGCCGTTATTGCAGAGAGAACACGAAATGAAAAAAATGATTACAGTCATGCTGTTAGGCATAGCAATCTTCACCTTTGCCTTCAGTCGTCCAGCTTTGGCAGCAGATGCTGCTGGTGGAGCTAAAGTATTTAGTGCCAATTGTGCCTCTTGTCACGCAGGAGGAAAAAATCTGGTTAATGCTGCCAAAAGCCTGAAGAAGGCGGATTTGGAAAAGTATGGTTTGTACTCAGCAGAGGCGATTATTGCCCAGGTTACAAACGGTAAAGGTGCTATGCCCGCCTTCGGCAAACGTTTGAAGTCTGAACAAATTGAAAATGTAGCTGCTTATGTGCTTTCACAAGCAGATAATGGCTGGAAGTAGATTAAAATCTAACTTCAAAAATTAATAATTAGCGGGACAAATAGCCCCGCTAATTTTAGAGTTGCCGAAATTATCAAACAGGATGCATATACCAATTTGGGATTAAGAGTCTTTACAAAAAGACTGTTCCAAGAATATCAAACAATACTACCTATCCTAATTTGGTATTATGAGCAATTTATGGCGATTATTTTTCAGTATAATTATTGCTTTACCCCTCACTTTTTTGACTTTACCTGCACATTCCTCACCCATTCTAATTACCCAAATTACAGCGGGTGATTTCTTAGAGTTGGGTGTAGATAAGATGCGACGCGGTGATTACCAGGAAGCAATAAAGAATTTGAACCAGGCGATTGAACTTGAGAAAGATTTGGCTGTAGGTTATGGCGATCGCTGTCTTGCTTATCTCCAACTACAAGATTACCATCAAGCGATCGCAGATTGTACTGAAGCCATAAATTTTGCACCGGATAACTTTGAGGCTTATCTGAACCGGGGTTTGGCACTCTACAGAGAAGGGGATTATCCTGCCGCCATCGTTGATTATAATCGAGCGATCGCACTTAAACCCTACGATTTTCGAGTTTACTACAACCGAGGGTTAGCGCGTGTTGGTGATGGGAAAGACTCGGAGGCAATTCTTGACTTTAATTTAGCCCTAACTCAAATTCCTCGAATAACTAACTTACTGCTTGCAGATATCTATAATGACCGAGGTTTAGCGCATTTTATCTTGCAAGATATCCAAGCAGCAATGCTCGACTTTAATTTAGCAATTCGTCTCAATGCTAACGATTATAGAGCGTATTTTAACCGGGCTTGTGCTTGTGGACGAAACGGAGATGACTTTGGTGCAGTGCGTGATTTTTCCCAAGTTATCAGACTTAACCCCAGTAATGCCCAGGCTTACGTTAATCGGGGAGTAGCTCAGTATCGCTTAGGATATCATTTAGGAGCTATATCTGATTTACAAAAAGCATCTGAGTACTATGGACAGCAAGGAAAGAGAGTTGCTTACGAAAAAACTCTAGATTTACTGAAGAATCTGCGACAACAAATTTCGTCTGTAACGGAAATCGCTCTTTTCTAGCACTGCAAGGCTATACAGGGTATCCACCAGCTTGAAAAATCTGTTCGGCGGTTAAGCTTAATTCGGGGAACAGAGGTGAGATAATGCGTTGTTTACCTTGAAACTGGCTAACTTGATATTCTCCCTCAATTAAGGTGTAAAGCGAGACAGTTGGTTGTTTAGGGTTGCCAATAAACCGCCTACCGCCTAAAGCAGCATAATCTACAATCCAATATTCTGGGATGCCTACAGCCTCATAGTCAGCAGCTTTTTTTAAATAATCATCACGCCAATTGCTACTCACTACCTCAACTACTAAAGGTATTGATTCCACTTGACTCACAGTAGATTCTTTCTTCCACAGAGGTTCGTTTACCAAGTTGGGGCGATTTAATATCAGCACATCTGGTGAGTAAGCCGATTCACCTTCAGGCGGTTTGACTAATGCTGTTTTAGGTATTAAGTAGGGGAGATTTAAACGAATACATTCTCTAGTAATTTCAAAGGCTAAAAATCCAACTACCTCTTCATGATCGCCCGTGGGTTGCGGCATCTCCACTATTACTCCATCATGCAACTCATAACGTTTTCCTGTGTTGTCAGGATATTTAGCAACAAATTCATCGAATGTAACTAGTTTGCGTAAGGCTTGAATCATAAATTATTGCCATTCGTTTCAATGCTAATGATTATAGAGCGTACTTTAACTGGGGTGTGCTGGACAAAATGGAGATGACTTTGGTGCGAGGCTTTAAGGCTTATTTCCCTTCACTTTTTGGAGCCTAGCTTTCTTATAAAGCACAATATTTCTAGCCACTTTAAGATCGCACGTCTGGGAATTTGAGCGCTTGAGACAGAATAAAAGATATTCCAATCCAGATTGAGATCATATTACCAGTAGAACCAAGATCACACTTCAATGAGTTCATTTCAGCTAAACTGAATACCTATATTTAAATATTTATACTTACATAGGAACTTAAATTATGACAATGAGGAGAGCAGATCGCGGAAATTCTAATTGTGACAACGCTGTTAATAATCCTCGCTCACGGCAGAAGGAACCAATTCCTCCTCGTGAGCTTCAACAGCTATTGATGACTGTTCGTGCCCAACGCGACGAATGGCAACAACGTGCAAAAGAAAATGAGGAAGCTACATCTCAACTGGTTCATGTTAAGCAAGAGATTCAAACTTATCAAATCGAGGCTAATGAGCTAAAAGAGCTTGTTACTAAAAATTATCGCTTTTATATTGATGAGCAAGAAAATCATCAAAAGACGCTCTACCTTTATAACGAGGAAAAAGCAAAAATATCTCAGCTAGTTCATGTTCACCAGCGAGAGATCCAAACTTGCCAACTCGAAGCTAATGAGCTAAAAGAACAAGTCACTCAAAATTATCGCTTCTATATTGATGAACAACAAAGTCATCAACAAACACTCTGTCTCTACAACGAAGAAAAAGCGAGAGCGACTGAATTTCTTACTAAATATGAAGCAGTAAACTCTGAACGAGAAATGTATTTGAGTTTATACAATGAGGCTAAAGCAGAACTTAAGCATGAGCGTCGTTCCAAAGCTAGTATTAAGGGATGGGAAACTCGCCGGAAAGCCGAGAATGAAAAACTAAAACGAGAAATTGCCCAGATGGTTGTGCTACTGCGTGACTCTTTAGCAAGTAAGGATGAAGCAGTAAACAGTCTTTACATTGTCGCGGAGCGTATGGATCGGATTCAATCTCTAGTTGATTCGGTGGAAGAAGAAACAACTAACAATCCTATAGGTTTGGTACAAAAATTTAAACGCATCTGGTTGGCAATTAAAGATATTATTTCTGAATAAACAAGTATACTCATGAACAAAAAATCACTCCCAGCTACGCAAAAACAAGGTAAAGTGGGGCTGGGAGATCAAATTCGCAGTATTGCCGATCGCCTTAAACAAGAGACTGATGTACAGATAAAAACAACTTCTAGGATTTTAGGGGCTGCTGCTCAAATTGCCGAAAATCATGACCGACTTATTAATGAAGTAGTTGATATGGTTGAGTCAGACCTGAATGCAGAGACACAGATATCTCAGAAGCATACTTATAATGTTGATATTCTGAAACAACAGTTTAAAACATTACGAGATGCAAAGGCTCATTTTAACCTGAAAGTTAGTAGTTGGGAATCACTAGTTAATAAATTAAATGCTGCATCTCCCGAAACAAGCAGAATACAGAATAAAACTCAATCAAATCATGGCTTGACGGTAAAGAATGTGATAGTTCGTGAAGACTATTGTAATAGTATTGAAAAATTGATAGTTTTTTTAGAACCGGATGTTGCAGAAATGTTTCCCAACTCGGAAGCAGTAAATGAAGCTCTGCGTTTTTTAACTAGAGTTACTAGTAAAAATAGCTTTTGAAAGCGAATAGACAATATTTGATATCTTGTGAAGGCTACATGAGAAAGTTCTCATGTAACTTTCATTCTCTTCTCATAAAGCTTTTGTTAAACTTACGTTAAGTTCAAGTTAAACGGTACGCAAAAATTTTGACAAACAAAGGTAGGGTTGGAAGAAAATCAGTATCAGTAAAAACTTTAGTTCTGGGTATAGAGCTACGTTTAAAAGAAGAATTGTATCGATAGCGAAGCGTTAGCGACGTAGGAGCGTCGCAGAAAGTGCCGCGAGATACAAAGCAAAGCCACTGCTGTGGGCAGGTTCCCCGACTTCCCTACGGGAAAGCAAGCTACGCGCTGTCTCCCTCTGGGAGAAGCAACTGCCATCAAATGGTTCTGCTTGCTTCAATTTCACGTTTTTAAATGTGGGTTCCCTTCTGTCTTCTGAATTTTAAAAACTCCATAAATGTGGTGTGTTCTCATGAATTATTTCAGATTGCTAGATAAAAAAGGGGATTAGATTCTGTGGGAAAAATTAGTCAGGAGTGCAAATGAACAACTTGTTATCCCACTCTGGAAAAATCATCAGAACATCGGCTAGCATCATGTCTTCGGAGGATAGTAGTTTATCTAGCAATACTCGGAAGTGGCGCATTGCTTTATATTCCCACGACACAATGGGACTAGGGCATAAACGCCGTAATTTGTTGATTGCTCAAACTTTAGGATGTTCACCCCTCAAAACTGATGTTTTAATGATTAGTGGCATTCAAGATGCCAGTAATGTACCAACACCTCCAGGGGTAGATTGTTTGACGCTCCCGGCTTTGCACAAAAATATTGATGGGCGATATCAGGCAAGAAGATTGGATCTATCATTGCAGGAAATTATTACACTGCGATCGCAAGTTATTCTCACCACCATTAAAACATTTAAACCTGATATTTTTATTGTGGATAATGTGCCGCGAGGAGCAGTCAGAGAGCTAGATCCAACTCTAGATTACCTGCGTACTCAAGGAAAAACATACTGCATTCTAGGTTTACGAGATATTTTAGATGAACCCGCTTCTGTGCGTCGAGATTGGAAGCGAGCAGCTAATGAAGAGGCGATTCAAACTTATTATGATCAGGTTTGGGTGTATGGCGATCGCAACATCTATGACCTAGCAAAAGAGTATCACTTCCAGCCAAAAACTGTTGCTAAATTCCGCTACACGGGCTATCTTGACCAACGTAGCCGCCTCAAACATCTGGATTTAGACAGCGTTCAAGCATTTAAATCGCTCAATTTGCCATCTGAACGATTGGTATTGTGCTTAGTGGGAGGCGGACAAGACGGAGCGCAGTTAGCAGAAACATTTGCTCATGCTGAACTACCACCAGAGATGAACGGTATCATCTTAACAGGCCCCTTTATGCCGCGAGAAGTCCGGCAAAAACTCCAGAACTATGCAGCGCAACGTGACAACTTGCGGGTGTTGGAATATTTAGCCGAGCCGACGCTGTTACTAAATCAAGCCGAACGTGTGATTGCAATGGGTGGTTACAATACAACTTGTGAATTGTTGTCATTTGCAAAGCGATCGCTAATTTTACCCCGGATCAAACCCCGACAAGAACAATCAATCCGTGCTAAACGATTACAAGCACTCGGCTTAATCGATGTATTACAACCACATCAACTGACACCTGCGGCATTAACGAACTGGCTAACACTTAAGGTAGAATCACCACAAGTCCGTAATTTCGTCGATATCAAAGGACTTACCCGCATTCCCCAATTCGTTAATGAAATTCTCATATCAGCTATTTGTCATTAGTCATTGTCATTTGTCAAAAATCTCACCTCATTAATTACGAATTACGAACTTGTACTGAGCGACTTGCCTTGAGCGAAGTCGAAAGGAGTCAAATTATTACGAACTACGAATTATGTCAATCCGTGTTGGTTATGTTCTCAAACGTTATCCCCGCTATTCTGAAACCTTTGTCGTCAATGAAATTTTGGCTCATGAAGCGGCTGGCTTAGATATAGAAATTTTTGCCTTACGACCACTATGTGATACTCACTTTCAAAATATTATTTCTCAAGTGCGTGCGCCTGTAAGTTATATCCGCAGGCCAATTCAAGGGCGAGTTAGTGAATCACTCAATAGTCTCGCACCTACAGCCGCTAGCTATTTTTGGGCAGAGTTACAAGAAGCAAGTAAGGTTATCCCTGACTTTTGGCCAAAACTAGCCTTTGCTCAAGGTGAACAAGCTAGCACTGTCTACCAAGCCGCATGGTTAGCACGAGAAGCGCGAATCAAAGGCATTACTCATTTACACGCTCATTTTGGGACTGTGGCTACTAGTGTCGCTCGGCTAGCATCTCACTTTACAGGCATTCCCTATACCTTTACGGCTCATGCTAAAGACATATTTCATGAAAGCGTGGAATTTGAGGATATGCAACGTAAGCTACAGGATGCGGCTAGTGTTGTAACTGTCAGTGACTATAATCTCAGATATCTGCACAACACATATAACTTAGCCGCAAAGCAAGTTCAGCGCATTTACAACGGTTTAGATTTACGACAATTGCAATATTCTTCTCCGGCTGAACGTCCGCCATTAATTATCTCAGTCGGTCGGTTAATCGAGAAGAAAGGGCTATCTGTTTTGATTGATGCTTGTGCCATTCTCAAGCAGAGAAATTATCAGTTTCAGTGTCAAATTGTCGGTACTGGCTCTTTAGAATTGACCTTGCGTCAGCAAATTATAGATTTAGAACTGCAATCTATTGTGGAAATTGTCGGCCCGCGTCCGCAAAATGAGGTGTTTCAATTAGTACAAAAATCTGCTGTGTTTGCCGCACCTTATGTCATTGGCAAAGATGGTAATCGGGATGGACTACCTACGGTTTTACTGGAAGCTATGGCTTTGGGAACTCCCTGTGTAAGTACTGATGTGACGGGTATTCCTGAATTGGTGCGTGATGGCGAGACTGGGTTGATTGTGCCACAACATGATGCCGAGAAATTAGCCAATGCACTTGGGCAATTTCTCACAAATTCTGCTTTGCGGGTTAAGTTGTCAACCCAGGCTAGGCAATTAATTGAGTCTGAGTTTGATATTCATCGCAATACTGCAATTTTACGGAAATTATTTCTCACGCATACCGCAAGTGGAACTCGCAAAGTAGGCGCAAAAGCGTAAAGGAGGTGTGAAGATGCGAATTGCATACATTTGTGCTGATCCGGGTATACCTGTATTTGGTCAAAAAGGATGCTCGATTCATGTCCAAGAGGTGATTCGAGCGTTGCAAAAGCAAGGTAGCCAAGTCACATTGTTTGCTACTCGGATTGGGGGAGAATTACCCGCAGATTTAGCTAATGTTGTTGTTCATCAACTCCCAGTTATTCCAAAATTGGAACGGGCGGCGCGAGAGCAAGTTGCTTTAGCAATGAATCCTGATTTACGTTTAAATTTGGCAAGATTTGGCCCCTTTGACTTCATTTATGAACGTTATTCTCTTTGGAGTTATAGCGCTATGGAATATGCCCAAACTATGGGAATTCCGGGTTTGTTGGAGGTAAATTCGCCTCTGATTACAGAACAAGCACAGCATCGGGGTTTGATTGATCGCCAAAGTGCCGAAGAAGTGGCAAATCGAGTTTTTTCAGCAGCTACAGCACTGATTGCCGTTTCAGATGCAGTGAAAACTTACTTGATGAATTATGTGGACGGTAGCAAAGTTCATGTCATCCCTAATGGTGTCAATCCTCACCGCTTTTCTGCCCTTCGTCCGGCAACTCAACTTGAAACCTTTACAGTGGGATTTGTCGGTACGTTGAAACCGTGGCATGGATTGCCAATTCTCACAGAAGCCTTTAGTTTACTGCATCAACGTGTTCCCAATGCCAAACTTTTAATTGTTGGCGATGGCCCGGAACGGGAAAATCTGCAAATGGAATTAGCTGCACGGGGATTAGATGCTCATACTCAATTTACAGGTGCGGTGAATCCTGATGAAGTTCCTCAATTTTTAGCAGCAATGGATGTCGCCGTTGCACCCTACGCCGCGCAATCTGATTTTTACTTCTCACCTTTGAAAGTATATGAATATATGGCGGCTGGTTTGCCTGTAGTTGTGAGTCAGATTGGGCAATTGGCAGACTTAATTGATACAGGGGTGAATGGTATTCTTTGTCCTCCAGGTGATGCGATCGCTTTAGCAGAGGCTTTAGAAAAATTGTGGCGATCGCCTCCTCTCCGTCATACTTTAGGAAAAGCGGCGCGGCAAACGGTGATCGCACATCATACTTGGGATGCGATCGCGAAACAAATTCTCTACATAGCATCTCCATTGCCGATGGAGGGAGTAATGAGTAATAAGTAATAAGTAATAAGTAATAAGTAATAAGTAATAAGTAATAAGTAATAAGTAAATACCCATTTTTCATCCACTCCTTACTCCTTACTCATTACTTTAAAGCATTGCGTAAAGCACGGGGCTTCAGACCCAAATATGTGGTGAAACAATAAATGCCAAAAGCTCAAAATGTTCCTGGTTTGTGGGGAATCTTAGTTTATTTCTGGCCTGACATTCGTCCACAGTCTGGACTACTTTTGATTTCTGCGATCACTTTAATTGCAGATGTCGGACTACGCGTATTAGAACCTTGGCCGCTCAAATTTGTCTTTGATTATGTTCTCTTGCGTGGCGACAAGATAAATAATATTCCCGTCATTGCTAGTTTAGAACCGATAACATTACTGACATTCTCAGCCGTTGCAGTCTTACTTATTACAGGCTTACGCGCCCTCGCTGCCTATTGGAGTACCGTCGGATTAGCAACAGTTGGTAGCCGAGTTATGGCAAAAGTGCGTAATCATTTATATTGCCATCTGCAAGATTTATCTTTGGCTTATCACACCAAAGCACGTAGCGGCGATTTAATTATCCGTGTCAGTAGCGATGCTAGCCGTCTCCAAGAAATTATGATTACGGCAGCATTACCACTAGTAGTCAGCATTCTGACTCTATTTGGGATGATTGGGGTAATGTTTTGGATGAATCCCACCCTCACCCTACTTTCACTCTTCACGCTACCGTTATTTTGGCTAGTTACTAACCGACTCAGCCAGCGAATTAAAGATTCCTCATTAAAGCAACGCCACCAAGAAGGTGCTGTGGCGGCGACGGCGGCTGAGTCCATTGCTGCTATTAAACTAGTGAAAGCTCTATCCTTGCAAGATGCTTTTGCACGAGTATTTGCTCAACAAAATCAGCGTAGTCTCAAAGAAAGCGTCAAAACTCAACGGCTGGCGGCTCACTTGGAACGTACCGTTGATGCTGTGATTGCACTGGGAACAGCGATCGTTTTATGGTATGGTTCTTGGTTGGCGCTGCGGGATGCCTTAACACCTGGGGATGTGCTGGTATTCCTCACCTATCTAAAGAATGCCTTTAAGCCAGTGCAGAACTTCGCTAAGTACACCGGACGACTGGCAAAAGCTGCGGCTTCTAGTGAGCGCATTTTAGATGTATTAAATCAGCAACCCGATGTCTATGATTTGCCAGATGCAATCCCCGCCCCGATTTTCCGAGGTGCAGTGCGTTTTGATCGCGTCCATTTTGCTTACGAATCAGGACAAGTTCTACTGCAAGAAATCAACTTAAATATTCAACCGGGACAACAAGTTGCGATCGTGGGGACTTCTGGTGGTGGTAAGTCTACATTAGTCAGTTTATTATTACGACTTTATGATCCAACATCAGGGCGCGTAATGATTGATGGGCGGGATATTCGAGAATATACATTAGCATCATTACGTCCGCAAATTAGTGTAGTTTTGCAAGATAGTCTCTTATTCGCTGCTAGTATTCGAGAAAACATTGCCTACGGGATTGCCGGGGTGTCTGATGCTGAAATTGAAGATGCGACTCGTTTAGCTAATGCTCATGATTTCATCCAAGCTTTACCGCAAGGATACGACACCCTTGTAGGGGAAAGAGGCGCAACCCTTTCTGGAGGACAAAGACAAAGAATTGCGATCGCTCGTGCTGCTATCCGTCAAGCTCCTATCCTGATTTTAGATGAACCAACTACAGGGTTAGATAAGGGTAATGAGAAGGCTGTGATTGATGCGCTGCAACAGTTATCGGAAAATCGCACTACTTTTTTAATTACTCATGATCTTTATCTAGCAACTCGTGCAGATATGATTCTTTATCTGGAAAATGGGCAGGTAGTGGAACAAGGCACTCATCTGGAATTGATGCAACAGAATGGGCGTTATGCGGCTTTGTATCAAGTGCAGGCTTCTTTGAGGGTTTAGAGACGCAGAGGTACGCAGAGTATGGGCTTTAGTGATGGGAAGATGCCTTTTTTGGCGGATGCGGTTGATCGGTTGCGGGTGGAAGAGTGTTTTGGGCGGTGTTTAGCGATCGCTGCAAATTGTCGTGTGCAGACAGTCCAAGTTATTCGTCATAAGTTGGGGCGGCGTTGTTTGATTGAATATGAATTGATTAATGATGATGGACAAATAATTACGCTCATTGGTAAGGTTAGGGCTAAGGGAACGGATTTTCATAGTTATGAATTACAGAAATCTCTATGGTCTGAGGGATTTGGCGATGATAGTCCTGATGGAATTTCTGTACCTGAACCTGTTGGGGTAATTCCTGAATGGCAAATGTGGTTACAGCGTAAGGTTGAAGGGGTTATTGCTACTCAATTTCTATCACAAACCGACAGTATTTTACCCTTAAAACTAATTGCTGAAGCTGCTCATAAATTGCACCAAGCTAATATTCCTCCTCGTCGTTCTCATACTATGTCAGATGAACTACGAATTTTGCATGAGCGGATTCCATTAGTTACGCAACAATATCCACAATGGGAAGAACGTTTAGAGAGAATATTAGAAGCAAGTAATCATTTAGGAGAAAACACGCCAGAGATAAAACACTGTGGTATCCACCGTGATTTTTATCCCGATCAAGTGATTATTAATAATTCTCGGTTGTATCTCATCGACCTAGATTTATATTGTGAAGGTAATCCGGCGCTTGATATCGGTAATTTTATTGCTCATATTCAAGAATACAGTCTTCGTACTTTTGGTAATTCTCAAGCATTACAAGAGTATGAAAATGTTTTAACTGAAAGATTTATTCAGCTTACAAGCGATGAATTCCTCACAGCAATTCAATCCTATGCAACCCTAACTTTAGTCCGACATATTTATATCAGCACCCAATTTCCAGAACGTCGTCCTTTTACAGAAGCACTATTAAATCTGTGCGAACAGCGACTTGGGATAATTCGTAATTCGTAATTATAGAGCTTCTGGGTTATACCAATTTAATGTGAAGTTGCACATATCTTGATCCCCCTAAATCCCCCTTAAAAAGGGGGACTTTGAATTCCCCCCTTTTTAAGGGGGGCTAGGGGGGATCGAATTCTATGCAGCTTCATAAAGAATTGGTATTAAGTGCAATACAGTAACCCCAAAACCCTCATGTAGAGACGCGATTCATCGCGTCTTGAAAGACCAATCATCACTAACGGAACCGTATTGCAGACAATTTATCTGTCACCCTATTTTTGCAAACTGGTAGTATTTTCAGGAGATAGTATTGATGGGTTTGATTTTTTGGCAGAAAATTCGCTTAATTAGTTTAATTATCTTCCTTACTTTGAGCAGCCTAAATAAAGCTAATGCAACGACTAAGGCAGCGATAAGAGAAAATAATCAATTAAATAAAATCACATCAGTTTCTCAATTATCTGATATTAATGCTGATAGTTGGGAATTTAAAAAACTACAAGCTTTGACTGAGCAATATAACTGCGCTAACCACAATAAAATAACTAAAAATCAAACTCTGACTAGATATCAATTTGCTACTAATTTAAATGCTTGCATCATACACATAAATAAGCTAATCACTAATGGTAAAATAAATCGAGAAACCATAACTACCATTCAAAAATTACAAGTAGAGTTTTCGGCAGAATTAGCAACTTTTAGAAATCGCATCGATTTATTAGAAAACAAAGTGGCTGCATTGCAAGCACAACAGTTTTCGCCTCAAGTTGAGTTAGAGGGAGAGATTATCTTTGCGATGACTGGAGTTGCTGGTGGAAAAAAAGCCAACAGTAGAACCAAGCCAATCAATGATAATTTAGTGTTGAGCGATCGCGTCCGTCTTAGCTTAGAGACAAGTTTTACAGGTAAAGACAACTTACAAATACGCTTACAAGGTCGAAATACGCCAGAATTGGCAGATTTTACTGGAACTAAAATGGCCAATTTGGGATTTGATGGCGACGATGACAATGAGATGGAAGTAGATGAGATAGATTATAAATTTCCACTAGGTAAGCAAACTCGCATAACTTTGTACGCGTTAGGAGGAGGATTAGGCGATTTTGTTCCTAGTGTCAATCCTCTCTTTAGCGGTAGTGGAGACGGATCGATTTCTACATTTGGACGAGAAAATCCCATTCGACGACAAGGTGGCGGTGCAGGTATCGGTATTTCTCATAATTTAAATGACTCTCTGAATCTGTCATTGGCATACGTCACCAGCGATGCAGCTAATCCAGAGAGGGGAATTTTTGCTAGTCCTCATGGTGCGATCGCTCAAATCACCCTTGAACCCACCAAAACAACAGCACTTAGCGTTACCTATATCCACTCTTACAATAATGTGAATACCGGCACCGGTAGCGAATTAACTAACAATCCCTTTAATAATCAGGCAGACGCCATTACTGCTAATTCCTTTGGTGCAGAAGCCGCTTGGCAAATTAACCAAAGTATCACTCTTGGGGGGCGAGTTGGTTTTATTCATGCCAAAGCAGAAGATTTAACAGCAACCCCAAATGCTTTTATCTCCACATGGGCGTTACTACTATCGATCGAAGACATTGGCCAAGAAGATAGTTTTGCCGGATTTGTGGTAGGTCAACCGCCTAAAGTGATTGATAATAGTTTCGGTGATACCTTTGAAGATGAGGATACATCTTTACATCTAGAAGCTTTTTACCACCTGCAAATCACAGATAATCTAGCGATAACTCCGGGTTTATTTGTGATTACGAATCCCGAAAATAATAATAGTAACGACAAAATTTATGTTGGTACGGTTCGTACAACATTTACCTTTTAACTATCAAAGTCCCCCTTTTTAAGGGGGATTTAGGGGGATCTAAAAGGTTTTTCTACCGACCAGAGGACTTTTAAAACATCCTCTAAGAAGAAAGTTCGAGTAGTATTTTTTCTCCTCGCACTACTAACTGATCAGGCGTAACACCATCAGAGAACGATCTGTAACTGGTACACTTTGAGAACCTGAAACTAACTTTCCCCGATCTAAAAAGCGAGGTTCATTAGTGTCAATTACTATCTCCCATACCTTTTCTTTAAATTCATTGGGTAAAGCAAAGTCAATTAACTCATAGTGAGCGTTAAAAAATATTAGAAAACTTTCATCAATAATTCGCTCACCACGATCCCCTGGAGTAGCAATTCCCTGCCCATTCAAAAAAATCTCCATTACTTTGGCATAACTAACTAACCATTGCGTCTCAGTCATTTCACTACCATCAGCATTAAACCAAGCAATATCATTAATGCCTAAACCGTGAATAGGGCGACCTTGAAACGGGAGCATCCACTTTTGGCAGAAACACTCAAATAGCAAGTAAACCATTCAGA
>NZ_JAVRCS010000056.1:0-32553 GCF_034530635.1 Nostoc sp. EspVER01 | reverse complement strand
AAAGAAAAATATTATCTGAGTAAATTGGATAATTTATTTTCTGGAAGTCCCTAAACGAAGTTAAAGCAGAAGTTGCTAACGCAAAAACGGAAGTTCTTACAGGGAAGACGGAAGTTGCTACAGAGTGCGCGAAATACCGAAATGTCAAGGCAGAAGTTCTTACAGGCTGCGCAAAACACTGAAACGTCAAGACGGAAGTTCTTGCAGGGAAGGCGGAAGTTCTTACAGGCTGCGCGAAACACCGAAACGTCAAGGCAGAAGTTCTTACAGGGAAGGCAGAAGTTGCTACAGACTGCGCAAAACACCGAAACGTCAACCCTGGAGCAATATTTTTTGATGTATTGTAGCGGTTCTTGGTTGAGTGAGGTACAAGAACCCCACCCCCAACCCCCTCCCCGCAAGCGAGGAGGAGGCTAAGATGTACCTTATGTAATTAGGAAATGCTATAGGAATTTGCAATAAATAATACCAATTCAATTAATGATTGCAATACATCCTTAAGTAAAAACGCGATTATCGTGTCTCTACAAATGGTCTATTTGTCGTATTGTTTTTTCAAATAGCGATCGCTTTGTGAGTCTATCCATCTCAGCAATAATGAAAGCTTTTCTCAATAATTTCTCGAAAACCTAAATACTTTCTCTTTCAAGGGAGCTAAAAGAAGCCGTGAAAGGATTCTCGTGTTTGAAATTGGTTTCATGGGAGGCATCTAGTTTATAAAAAACCTCTAACGCCATCGCAAAATTCCGAAATTGACTAATTCGAGAGTGGAGAAGGAAACAACAGCGATTTTCTCAATAGTGCGAGGGTAAGTAAAAATGTTCAAAATAAAATCTTTAATCAGTGTTGTTATTCCGATTACTGTTTTGTTAGGAAGTTGCGGAGCTAATTTTAAGTCTGTAGAAGACTTTAGCAAGAGCCAAAAAATAGTTCAACGAGCTTCTAATGATTTTGCTGAAGATATTTATCAATCTTGTTTACGACGTACTAGATATATCAAATTAGTTCCCGATAATGGAATTCCTTATCGCAATGATCGGCGAGAGAGTTGTGAGACAACTGAACGAGTTGATTCTGATAATTTCAAAACAGGAGTCAGTATTTTAATTGACTATATGGATGCTCTAGGTGCTATAGCACGTGGAAAAAGTTTATCTTTAGATAAATCAATAGATGACTTAGGTGAAAGTCTTAAAAATTTATCTATTAACAGCAATAAACTAGATTCTGATGCAGTGGATGGAGGCAGTCAAATTCTTAAAGTCTTATTTGATTTAGCGACTAAAAAAATTCGAGAGGATGCTCTGCAAAAAGCGATTGTTTGTACTAATGAACCTATTCATAAATATATTACTGGTAATTTGGTTCCCGCAAGTGATGAGAATGGAGTTGATCTTTATAAACCTGCTAAAGGAGGCTTAATATTTCTTGTAAACAACAACTACCTTAGTAAAAAAGGAACTTTAGGTATAGAAGCAGACGCAATTGATACTTACTATAAATCCTACTTTCTTACTTTAAATGAGCTAGGCAAAGATCAAATCAATCCAAGTAATTATCAACAAGTTTTTGACAGAATTACAGTAGGTGAGAAATTAACAGAAGATTATAATGAAGCCATGAAAATAGTGACTGAAAAAGAACAAGCAGCTAGGGCTTACAATCAAATTCTTGTGAGTACAGTTAAAACTCATAATCGACTAAGCAAAGAATTTGCAGAAGGGCTAAAATCCAAAGACATTAATCAATTATGTCAGTTTAATGCTAAAGTTTCATTCAAAAAAATTGATGATAAAAAAATGAAACGTATTCAAAGAATACTAAATGAATATGTCATCTCAGTCAAACCTCTAGTAGAGGAAGTTGATCGCGCTTTTTAACTAGATTTTATCTAAAATTTTCCCATTACCAATTCATGATTAAAAAAAGGAGAGTTATTATTTATGTCCTTAATAGATAAAATGAATGAATTAAGGGCCACTCTTGAAAAAAGAGCAGCAGAGCTTTTCAAGGCTAAAAAAATTAGTCAGAGTGACTTGGAATCAATTAATAATGACTGCCAAAAATTTGTGGATTTTGCTGCCAAGCTCAATAGCATAGAATTAAATAAAGTTTTAACTGATATAAATGAACCAGCCCAAAAAATAATTGAGGCTACTAATTCTCTTGATCAAGCGGCTGCAAAAATTCAAGAATTTCAGAATTTTTTTGATATTTTAAGTCCACTAATCAGATTAGGAGAAGCTGTTTCAAATGCCATTGTAAGCGGCGGTGTAGCTGCAATTGGCAATCTAGTTAGAGAACTTAGAGATGTTGGCAATCGGCTTAATACCTAATACCATTTCTTTATGAAGCAGCAGCAAATTTTCTCTTTGTGTCCAACTCTTACGAGACGCTGCGCGTAGCTTGCTTATCCGTAGGAGTATGCGCCCTTGGTGCTTTGTTTCTAAGGGACTTCCAAATAAAAAAATATCCAATTAACTTCTCTGAGTTTTCACGTCATGTGGAAAAGCCAACGGAAAACCTAACCCCCTAGCCCCCTTCCCTACAAGGGAAGGGGGAGAAATCAAAGCCTCTCTCCTTGTAGGGGAGAGGTTTGGAGAGGGGTTTTCCAGATCCCGTGAAAAGTCAGATTAACTTCTGTGGGGTGGGCGACACGAGAACCCAGTTTATATGGCGCTCATGTTGCCCACCCCACAATATTGGATAATTTATTTCTTAGAGTTCCCTAATATACTTTGGTGCATCTTCATACAGAATTGATATAAGTAGTTAGATAGTGCGATCGCCTGTCTAATTAGTTTAATCTTTCGCTTACCTATTCCCATGATTGAAATTCATCAATGGCGCTACGAATTAAGGAAGTTATTTGAGCGCGACGGGTTTCAAAATTAGCGGCGATGTAAATCAATAAAATGCCAACTAGCAAGCCAACAACCCATTTTAAAAACGAGTACTGCAAGCTGAAAATTACCGATTGATAGATTGTCGTAATTAAAAAAGTGGCTGTACCAATGTAGAGAAAAGCTCGTACTCGCAAAGCTAATCCGGCAAAAATGGCGATGAGACTCAAAATCCCTGGTATCCAAGCTGCGTTTTGATGAAATAAAATTGCCCATCCACAAATTAAACCACTACCTAGCACTCTCAGAATATGACGAGATGTTTTGTACTGTGGTAACTTCAGTTGGGTATCTACTTGAGCAATATAAAGCAGTGAGAACCCAATTGGTGTTACATACCACAAAGTATCAGTTAGGCGTAAGGAATCAAACCAGCGATAAAGTGCCCAATCAATCAACGCCACACTAATATAAGTGAAACGGATATTTTCACCCACTTTTGCTAAAAAGATGTAAAACCCAGCTGCGAGTACTAAGGTAATGGGGTAAGTTTGCAGTCTGGTTTCCCATAAAATTATCAGTGGTGTGATGTATGCAGCTTGTTGCCAAGGTCTTTTAGACCAACCCCAACTTTCCCAAGGTAGAATGTACAAAAAGTAGGCTACCACACAAGCGATCGCACCATTCCAAGGAACTAATGGCCCAGCCCAAAATCGCCCTACTGCTGTCTCTCGCCAATAAATTCTCATGCCGGCTACCTCTAATAAGCCAAGGTAAACCCACATCTCGGCGATTGTAATTCTTCCCAAGATGCTGGGGGAAGTGCGTAAATTGCGTCCCTGAAAGATGGCGTAGCGAATCAAAAATACTCCAGTTCCCAATCCCACCAAACGGTTAACTGCAATGGGAAGAGGAATAGCAGCCATTAATAAACAGCTACTCCAAACCCAGTGAATATGGGCAATTCTTTTCAATTCTTGAGGAGTTAGGTGTAAGTAGCTGACAAGCCTTGGCGACAAAATGCGGTAAGCATACATGATACTCGCGCCAAGGGTAGACATGGCAATCAATCCATCACCTAATGCTCCTCCTGAAGCTTGTGACATTTGATAGAACAAAAGTTCATAAGCAGAAATTGATACGCCAATAATTCCTAAATACAGCAAGGGTTTTAAGCTCTCGTGCCGTCGCCCTACGCCAATAATAATTAAAGCTACACCCAAGGAATACAAACCTGTCCACTCGGTGAAGGTGTTCAAACGCAGCAACACACTGAATGCACCATAAATTAATGGCAAAATATGAAGACTGCTAGGCAACCTTTCTAATTGATGTCGTCGCCGCCACCACTCGCCGACAAGTTGAGTAATTAAACCCAAGGCGATGTTTGCGAACGCAATTCTCACAATTGAATGTTCTCCCAACCCTAACACCTGAGCAATCAACAATTCTAAACACCAACCGATACTATAAAATGCCCAATTTGTTGGTTCGCGCCAACTGCGATAAACAATGGCTGCCAAGGTGATTACAGTGGCAATTAAGAACAAAAATCCTGAAGTCGTAAACCCTTGGTAAATCAGCACTGAGTGCAGCGTCAAACTTAATAATTCAACACTACACAAAGCGATCGCCCATTTATCGCTGGCGGCTGCATAGATAACTGCTAATTCGTTACCGCGTCGATTTAAAACAGTGGTCACTGAGCGGCGCCGAAGTGTCCGCGCTAACCATAGACTGAGAGTTGCGATCGCTCCTACAACAAACCAACCTGCTGCCGCTAGGCGAGGCAAACCAGGCACACCTGTCCACAGCAGCGCCCCAATGAAACTTAAAACAAATCCTTCTGTAATTACCGCAGATACTTGGTTTCGCAAATAGCGCGTATTTGCAAACATCAATCCAGCACCTACAGCTAAACCAATTAATCTGATTCCTGGTAGTTGTAAAGTTAGTAGCTGGGCAATTATCACAGCTAAGACACTCAAGTAACGGCTAGTAATCCGCCGCTCTATAATTGCGGCATTGGCAACACCTGTGAGAGCTAAAGGCGTAACTAGCCATAAAACTCCCCAATCAGATCGGTTATCAGTAATGCCATACCAAGATGATTCTGCATTCATCCACAAGAGGAAAAAACTCGCTGCGGCTAATCCTAAACCGATATCCCATGCGCTACGTTGCCATAGTCCTTCCTGCAAGCTAAATCGCCATTCTGCAACCATGAGAGCCAATAAAATACTTGCCCAAACTTGTTGACTCAGGCTGGGGAATAACCAATTAATGGTAAAGCAAAACGTCAGCATCCCCATGATGTGAGTTAGGTATACCAGGGGAAGAGATGAGGGGGAGCGGCGTTGAGTAACGAATGCCAGAGTGGCGGTAGAAAGTAGCAGATTTAGCGATCGCAATGGGGGATTTACGATAGCGATCGTTGTTAAAACAGTTCCAAATAACAGGGTGAGCAGTTCGCCAAATTTAGCTAATTCTCGCTTTTGGCGGCGATACAAATTATCTGTAAGCGCCACCATCAAAATTACGTAGGGAAATAAAGCTATACCAAGTAGCGCCCAAGGTTGATTTTGAGAATTGGTGAGTTGAGTACTAGTTGCGATCGCTAATTTCTGTAAGTTATCGGGTACTAATCGCCAACCCAGCAAAATCGTCTCTAAGCCGATGACGAAAACCCCTGCAAAGTCTCGCTTTAAACTGTACCGCCACAAGCGACTCCCCACAAACCACAAACCCAAACCACTGACAGCTATTGCTTGCCAAGGATAATTTACTACCGATACCACCCAACCCAGGAAGAGTAAAATTGCGCCGAGTCTTTCCCAGAGTAAGAGGGATGGGGGAGATGATGGGAATATTAATGTTACTTCCCCTGCCCCCCTGCTCCCCGCTCCCCTACCTCCCTGCTGTGCTAACCAAGTCATCAACCACCCGCAAATGCCAATAGCTAACCCCAACGGTGCGATATCTACCTTGGTAACAAAAATCGCCCGCACCAACAATATTATTAAAGAATAAATAATTACAGCGGCAGGTAAACTAATACTTAGCTTACGGCGATCATCGCTGACAGTATGAGGCTGTTGGAAAAGATTGTGATAAACAGTAATGATAGTTGTGGCGATCGTTGCCAGATAAACAGCAATTAAAGGAAATCCTTTTAACTGCCAACCCCAATGCAAATAACTCAGCCCTAGAATATTTACCAGAGGTAATTTGCCAGGATGTAAATTGGTAAAAATAGTCCGATTTTTGGAGAGTAAAACAGTTATAGCAGTCAGGGTAGGACAGGCGATCGCAACTACAATCCAATCCACAGGATTTTGCCACAATTTAAAGCTATCCATTGCCCAAAAATTCACTGGAACCAACAAAAGAGTGGCAATCAGCAATGTCTGAGCCGTCAATCTGAGGTTATTTTGCCTAGTCGCCCAAAAGCTTAATCCCCAAAAACTCAAAGTATAAGCAAATAAAACCCCGTACTGTCCAGCAGCGGGAAACCTTGCCCATTGACTAGCAGCCAGTACCCCAGAAGATACGACTACCAGGAAAACCCCTAGAAAAAGTAGCCAACGGACACTCAGTTCTGCCCCCAAGGACTGCAACATTGTGCCGATGAAGTTGGGTTTAGCTGGTTTTTGTTGTAGTTGTTTACCGCTACTAGATTGTAAAGCTGCGATGGGCAACTGCTGCACGGGGTCGGAAGTTGCAAATACTACCTTTGTTTGAGCTTCAGCTTGAGGTTGCAACACCACCGCACACACCAGAAACTCTCGGCATAACTGCCTGACTTGGGCATCAGATATTAGACCTAAACGCAGCCATATATCCAGTCCTTCTAATAACTGAGGATGGGAAGATGGTAGTCTGATTTCAATTTTTAGCGGGCGCTCAAGGGGCGATGACATAAGCGGCAGCAGTACAAGTATATACTTAAATTATTTGTTTAATTAAAGTATATTTTTGCTCTCACTGTGTAACTTATAAGGCTAATTGATATTAATTTTTAACCCAATACAGTTCAGATAAACCCAAAACCCTGATGTAGAGACGCGATTTATCATGTATTGATTTTTGACCTACAAGCGATATTCAAATGCCAACTGTCTGCTTTGAGTTTCCAGCTTGCAGTCTCCCAACCCCTAGATATGCCCGTGTACTTAGTTTAATTAGATTTTGTTATTTTCCAGAGAAAGTCTTCTACCTGCTGTAACTTTGAGTTATAAACTTTTTCAACTCCAGCTTTTAAGAAATCAGACGGCTCGAACAAGAACAAAAATATGTCGCTAAAGCCATTAGTAATCTCTGGCAACTGATTTTTTCCTACAATTTGAAATTTCGCTTTTGGATCGATTAAGTTACTAAGTACTTGTAGCGGTGGAATAATATTATCCTCATCACTAATTAAAAGCGGTTTCTTTCCTTGATTAACAATATTAGCGATTTTCGGATATTCTTGGTATTTATCAGGGAATTGGTTCCACCAAATCTGCGCTTGAGAGTGAACCATGCAAGATACAACTTCGCCCATAATCACCATAAACGCTACAAGCGACCAAAACTTTTTTTGCCAAGCTTTAGTAGAAATAGACGCGATCTTAGTTGTAAATAGGTAAGCCACAGCTAACTGTATACCTAAAACTGAAGGAAGTGTATATCGACTAGTCGCAAATCGTTTTTGAAATACGAAATCTGTTATCAGTAAAGGAACCCCTAAAGATCCAATCAAGGTTAAGACAAATAACCAAACTTTTTTAGAGGTTCTTCGACACACAACATAAATTGAGTAACTGATTAAAGCTAAAATAATTAAAATAAAAGGAATTAAGATAAACTTCAGTTTTTCAGGATCGTTAGGACTAGTACCTAAATCAAGAAAAGCACGACTAAAGATGCCAGCCCACCTTGTAGCTGACATAAATAATGTTTGTTTAGTATTCGCCCAAGTGACTGCTTCTGGCTGAGGATTGGTAATAATAATCCAAATCCAAGGTACAAAACTTATAAACCCCGTAAGCAATGATAGCAGATAGTAAATCGATGTTTTACTCAATCGAAAGCGTTCGATTGTAATTACATAAATTCCCTGTGCAAAAGCAACCAAGGTAAAAAATAGATGAGTATAAAACCCTATTGATAATGTTGCTACATAAATGCACCAACTAACTTTTGTTTGAAGGCGTATGGCTCGCAGCAGTGCTACGCTCGACATTAAGATGGCTACTATCCCTAAACTGTACGATCGCGCTTCTTGTGCATACACGATATGAATAGGTGAAATGGCTACTAACCCGATGGCTATCCACCCAACTAGTGAAGACTCAAATAATTCTTGACATAGCCAATAAAGACAAGGAAAGGTAAGCAGACTAATAAATGCCGAAAAACTTCTGATCGCTGCTATATAATTGCCAAAGCACTCTACCCAAAACCTGGTCATCAAGATATATAGCGGCAATATCTGTGAGTCTTCTAAAATAAGCCCTTTAATTGTATCAATTACATTTTTTTCAGGATTAGGATACTGGTATTTATGTAAATCTTCTATGCCAATCAAACGACCATTACTTAATTGCGTTTTTATTTCCAACAACTGATAGCCAGATATGCGTAATGATGACAAAACTTCATCACCCCAATAAATTTTTTTGTCAATATTGACGAAACGAAAAAATACACCTATTACTAATAGGATGATAATTAAAAAGCGTAACCAATATTTAGAAATAGTCCATTTCTGTGATAATTGCTTTTTCATATAGTTTTTAATCTCCTCAGAAAATATTATTATAAATACGTCTGTGAGTAGCAAAGAATATGGTTGCCCCACAGTATCCGGCATCCGTAGCTTGCTTGTCACCTCTGTTAAGAAGCTTCTTAATCTGTGTTGCGAATTTTAATTTGCCCTTGCCTGGACTAAATCGACCTTGTTCCAGCAGTCTAAAATCTGGTGAGCGCATACTACGGTAAATCGATTGATTTATAGTATGATGTTTGAAATTGCGATCGCTTCCTTTGGTATGTAGCCATTAAGCGCAAGCAACATATCTAAAGTAAACGGACGAATGCGAACACCGCCCGATCGATCAAACTATGGAGAATTGAGATGAGCAACAAACACATTGAAGTCAAACAGGTAGCAGGTTTCATCGGTGCCGAAATCAGCGGCGTAGATTTGTCGCGTCCTTTGCACGATGATGCAGTCAAAGAAATTCGTCAAGCGCTATTGAAGTGGAAAGTCGTGTTCTTTCGCGGTCAAAACATCGATCATGCGGCGCAGATTGCCTTCACGGCTCGTTTCGGCGAAGTGACTTACGCACATCCCCACGAAGATGAGCCGATTGCAGGTTTCTCAGAAATCCTGCCCATTGACCGTAGCCGTTACGAGCGGCGCAATGGTCTACGCCGTTCCAGCTACGAGAGCCGTTGGCACACCGATGTCACAGCAGTTGTCAACCCACCTGCGGCGTCAATTTTACGTGCGGTTAATGTCCCTAGTTTCGGTGGTGACACACAATGGACAAATTTAGTTGCAGCTTATGAGGGTCTATCAGCACCCCTGCGGGCGTTGGCAGACACATTAAAAGCCGAACATCGCTTCAATGCGCGTTTGAATTTCCCCAGCAACAGCAAGATTGCCCAGCGTATCGCAGCCAATCCCCTGGTTTCAATCCACCCAGTAGTAAGGGTTCATCCTGAGACTGGTGAACGCGCATTGTACGTCAACCCTGGCTTCACCTCGCACATTCTTGACGTATCACGACAAGAGAGCGATCTGCTGCTTGAGTTATTCTTCAACCAGATTACCAAGCCCGCCTACACCACCCGCTTCCGCTGGAATAACGGTGACATTGCCTTCTGGGACAACCGCGCCACCTCCCATTTGGCCCCTCAAGACTTGGATCATCTGGAAGTCGAGCGCGTCCTCTATCGCACCACCATCACGGGCGATGTTCCAGTTGGGCCCGATGGTTTCCGATCGCAAGTGGTTGAAGGTGAGGCGTTCAATAGCGAACTACCAACTGTATTGAAGAACAAAACTGAGAAGCAAGAAGCAGTAGCAGCGCTTTCATAAGCTACAGAGTGGTAGACAAGGGCTGCGCTGTTCGTAGCCCAGTTTACCTACTGAAATTTTTTTAGGCAGTTTTTTACCGATATAGTTGGTTATAAGTTGGTATCTTTGGTACTATTTTACCTAGCATCAATTTTATGGAAGAAACCCTTCAAACGCCTTTTCTATGAAAAGAAGACAAATTTTTGGCTTCCTGGGTATAGCGATCGCCAGCTTGCTGCTAGCAATTGGTTTACCGTTGGTTCCTCCTTCTCCTGTAATAGCACAGTCGAACACCAGCATACTCGTGTCCGCAGCCGCCAGCTTAAAAGAGGCACTAGAAGAAATTAAGCCTTTATACCAACAAAGTAAATCAAATATCAATATTAATTATAATTTTGGAGCCTCTGGTGCATTGCAGCAACAGATTGAGCAAGGTGCGCCAGCGGATATCTTTATTTCTGCTGGTAAAAAACAAGTGGATGCTTTGGAACAAAAAGGACTATTGCTATCAGGTAGCCGTACTAACCTGGCAAATAACCGTCTAGTCTTGATTGTGGCTCAGGATGTTGTTGGCATCAATAGCTTCTACAATTTAACAGATAGTAAGATTAAAAAAATTGCGATCGGTGAACCCAGAAGCGTACCCGCCGGTCAATATGGCGAGCAAGTCTTGAAGAAATTGAAACTTTACGATCGCCTCAAGTCAAAATTGGTCTTTGCTAACAATGTGCGTCAAGTTTTAGCAGCAGTAGAAAGTGGTAACGCCGAAGCAGGTTTAGTTTATGCCACTGATGCCAAAATTTCCAACAAGGTAAAAGTCGCAGTTGCCGCTGATGATAAATTTCACTCGCCGATTGTCTATCCGCTAGCAATAATTAAAAGCAGTAAAAATACTTCTGCTGCCAAAGAATTTGTCCAGTTTCTATCTGGCAGTGAAGCCAAAACTGTACTCAAAAAATATGGGTTTATTGTGCGTTAAAACAAGGGGCTTACGCCCCTTATCTGATTAATTGAAGTTTAAGAAGTTCTGGACTGTAATTTTTCTAGTCGTGCCAGCACTTCTGAACTGTGAATAGTTGGGTTTACTTTGACAAAAGTCTCGCGCAAGACGCCTTGAGGATCGATGATGAAACTGTGGCGCATAGATAAAAAGCCGAGCCACGAACCGTAAGCTTTACTCACTGAACCATCAGTGTCAGCCAACAGCGGGAATTTTAGTCCCTCTGAATCACAAAATTTGGCGTGAGAATCAATGTCATCGGCACTAACACCAATAATTTGAGTATTTTTTTCAAGGTATTGGGGTAAGTCTTGCTGAAAACGACGAGCCTCTATAGTACAACCAGACGTGAAGTCTTTAGGATAAAAGTACAGGACTAGCCATTTACCGCGCAAGTCAGAGAGGGAAATTTTGCCATCACCTGTGTTAGTTGGCAAAGTAAACTCTGGTGCGGGTTGATTAATTGCCGGAAGTGTACCACCCATAGCATTAGCAGTAGGGGTAAAATTCAGCCAGCTGATGACAGAAATACAGCTGGCAAATAATATGCTTAAAAAAGTGCGGCGGGAAATCATGGTGTAAACCAGAATCACAACTTTACACAAGTTTACAATTCTTGGTTGCGAGAAATCTTATTCTAAGTGAGATTCGGCAGGGGTATCTGTGCTTTCGATATATTGACTATCTAGGAGAAAGACCCCCCTAGCAAAGCGAATCCCCCAATATCCACCGGGTCTGCGGTCAATGACTATACCTTCTTCACCAATGTGAATTACATTGGGAGGGCGCAACATGGGCATAGGTTCAGCAGTTTTGACGTAGGCTGGTAGCGCCACAACACGGACTTTACTACCAATTGCGAATTCTTTCGACATGTTAATCAAGCTAGGAGTTTTGATTAACTCATAACTCAAAACGATCTTGAAAGTCTACTAAATTGAACTCAGAACTCAGCACGGGCTAAACCCTAGCTATCCGCTAACAGCACTCAAAATAGGGAAAGGGAAAGGGGATGAAGTTTTTCCCCTTTCCGCATCTTCTGCAAGAAGTCTGTTAATTTTTAACTATAGAAAACGGGGTTGCATATTTGCGGGATGATTTTACTATTTTTGTGGGATGGGCATCTTGCCCGTCTCTTCTATTTACGGGCGGGCAGGATGCGCAACCCACAAGAATCATCCCTTAATTCAGCAACGCCTAGAAAACAATGCCTGAACATCAGTCAAGGGTAAGTGCCAAAGTAACTCTGGTTGCCAAGTATCTGGGTCAAAGTGAGAGTGACAACCGCGTTGGTATGCTTGCCAAAGTCTGTCCCAGGTAAATTGTTGTCGAGAATTTAAGTTTTTATGGATGACTCGCAACAGTCCTAGTCCCAGCATCAAGTTAGTTATGCTAAATTTTGTTCCTAATAAAAATGCCTGTACTTCTGCTTCACCAATGAAGTCTGTGCCATAGCCTGTGAGAACGTGAACCCCGTCATGGAGTTGTTTACGGCGGCTACCTGTAGTAAAGGGTTTTAAATTGTGTTCATTGAGGAAGTCTGCCCAAGTTCTGCCAAAAGTGCCAGTAGGGAGGAAACGCAATTTCTCTATTTCCACAATTTGGGGAACATCTCGCCCCTGCGCTTGTGCGATGCGATCGAGTACATCTAAAACCTGTTGCAGACGAGGAGCGGAATTTGGGGAAGCCGCAAAGGGTTGCATCATAATCTATCTATTTTGGGATTGAGATGGGCGAGTACTGCCCACCCCAGAATTATTATTTTTTGAAAGATGATTATTGAGGATTGCCTTGTTGACGGCGTGATGGAGCATTTTGACGAAATTGCTCCAATTTTTGACGCTGTTCCGGGGTTAAGACTGCTTGAATCTGTTGTTTCTCAGACTCGCGGATTTGCCGCATTTGGGTTTTTTGGGCTTCAGTTAGATTTAAGTCACCAAAACCACCCTTTCCTCGACGTTGGCCGGGTTGGCGTTGACCTTGACCTGTTTGCCCTTGAGCCTTACGCGCTTGCCACTCAGCCCGACGTGCTTGTTTTGCTGCCTCTAATTTTGCTTTTTGTTCTGGGGTCAAAACTGCTTCAAATTTGGCGCGGCTATCGCGGCGAATCGTCTGAATTTGGGCTTTTTGGGTATCTGTTAGACCCAACTCTTTCCACGGGCCTCTTTCTTTTTGTGGAGTTTGTGCAAGTAACAGGGGTGAAGGAGAGGCTGTTTGAGCGTGAACAGCAAAGGAGGTTGCGGTTAAAGTGAGAGCGATGGCGGAAGCAACTAGCGATAATGCTTTGAGTTTCATTACTTTTCTTGTGGGTTTTTCCTGGTTGGATGCCACCATCATAAGAACTTATCTTCAGCTGTTACATGAGGAGAAAGTCATGGTTATACCCATGACTTTAGTCATGATTGACAATAGATAGTTAAAAGTTAGAAGTTAGAAGTTAGGAGTTAGGAGTTAGGAGTTATAAATTATGAAAATTTTGATTATGATGATTTTATAAGTCATTAGTTAGCTGATTAACTAACTGTTTTGTTCTTTGAATTTACTTTTGATTTTTTACTCAGTGAAAATTGTAAGCAGTGAAATATCTGCTAAATTTTTAATTCATAACTCATAACTCACAACTCACAACTCATAACTCATAACTGGAGCAACGCGACTCATGAGTCGTCCAATTGAAATTAAGAAACATCCTTTTCCGTCTCTGCTTTATCTGGAGTGGACATTACTGGCGATCACCGCATTGACAGCTGTTATACCACCTCCGTTACGGCGTTTTCGTCCCAAGCGTCTAGAACTATCAATTTGTGGTGCATTTCCAGACTTGTCGGTTTGTAGCATATTGCCAGAACTGTCAATTTATAGTCTGATTATTTTTGCGGCAATGGGCTTAAGATTACCCAGGAAGAGCCAGACGAGTAAGGTAATATATACAGCTATTGAAATTTTATTGATTTTAATAATTGGGCTTTTTGGGGAAAGATTTGCTCGACTTTTTCCTTTTCTCTATATAATTTTAGTGACTCGCAGTTGTCTAATTTTTCAGTTAAAGGGGCGTTTATTCGTTACAGCTTTGTCATTTGCCTTATTTTTAGTTACGACACAACTAAAATATCAGTTATTCAATTTTCAAGCATCGCCACAGGCACAAGAGCGATATCGATTTTTAATTTTGAATTCGTCGCTAGTCTTTGGCTTAAGTTTAGTTTTTGTGTTGTTGATGATGAATGCAGTTTTGTCTGAACGGCAAAGTCGAGAAAAGCTAGCTCTTGCTAACGACAAACTCCGTCAATATGCCATGCAAATTGAAAATCAAGCTACTTTAGAAGAACGTAACCGCATTGCTCGTGAAATTCATGATTCATTAGGACACTCTCTGACTGCTTTAAATTTGCAATTAGAAACTGCTTTAAAACTATGGCAATCTAATCCAGGTAAGGCTGAAACATTTCTCGCAACTGCAAAGGAATTAGGTTCAAAAGCGCTAAAAGATGTTCGTCAATCTGTTTCTACTATGCGTTCTAATCCATTACAAGAACAATCTTTAGAAGATGCGATCGCTAGTCTTTCAGAAAATTTTCATCGCTTTAATGGGATATTACCAATTTATCAAATCAACCTGGATTATTCTCTACCACCTGAAATAAATACTGCTATTTACCGGATTACTCAAGAATCTTTAACTAATATATCTAAATATGCCTATGCCACAGAGGTGAAATTGGAACTGACTACGACTAAAGGCAATTTGCGATTGATAATTCAGGATAATGGTAAAGGTTTTGATGTCGGGCAAAATACTACTGGTTTTGGACTTCATAGTATGCGCGATCGCACTTTAGCACTTGGGGGTAAGTTTAATATTAATAGCGCTCTTGGCTCTGGTTGCAAAATTACAGTTAATATTCCATTAACATGGTTAACATAATGATTAAAGTATTGCTGGTAGATGACCAAAGTTTAATTCGTCAAGGATTAAGAGCATTATTGGAGCTAGAACCAGATTTAGAAATAGTTGGAGAAGCAGAAAACGGCGAACAAGCAATTAATTTTGTTGCAGAATTTCAGCCAGATGTAATTTTACTAGATATCAGAATGCCGATTATGGATGGAGTTGCAGCCACAAAGGAGATTCAAAAACGTTTTGCCAAAACTAAAATTTTAGTATTAACCACTTTTGATGATGATGAATATGTGTCAGCAGCTTTAAAGAATGGGGCTATGGGTTATTTATTGAAAGATACACCATCAGAAGAATTAGCTGTTGCTATTCGTGCCGTTCATAAAGGATATACGCAATTAGGCCCAGGTATAGTTAAAAAGCTGTTGACTCAATTTTCTCCTGTTGCACCAACTCATTCACCGCCTGTACCATCTAGTTTAGCTGAACTTACTCCTAGAGAAAAAGAGGTTTTGCGGTTAATTGCCACAGGCGCTAGTAACCGAGAAATTGCTCACGGACTCTACATTTCTGAGGGGACAGTAAAAAATCATGTAACAAATATTTTAAACAGATTAAATTTGCGCGATCGCACTCAAGCTGCGATTTGGGCAAATACATATTTATCCTATTTGAATGAGCCAAGTTAAATAATTCGTAATTCGTAATTTTAAGCTCTATAGCAGTCCTAAATCAGTCGTGAACAATAAGATCCCCGACTTGCTTTGAGAAGTCGGGGGTCTAAGTCTCTCGATTTTCACAACTCATTTAGGATTGCTATATAGCAATTCTACTTTAGTGTTGAGAATTACAACCCGTAGATTCACGATTTTAAAATAAGTCAGTAATCTAAATTCAGCTTATTTAAATAATTCCAAACATTCATTTTTTAAAACATCTTTTGTTACTTTTATTTTCCGAAATGACTTATCGATTACCTCTTCACAAGATATATTAATTTGTGATTGATTTACTGAAATTAAATCTTGAATTGAAGCACCATATATAATTTCTGATAAACCACTCCAGACACAAGCAGTTGCACACATCGGACAAGGTTCGCCAGTTGTATATATGCTATAACCTTCTAAAGAGGGATTTTTCAGTTTAGCTGTTAAACTACGAATAGCATTGATTTCTGCATGGGCTGAAGGATCGTTGTCTCTCCTCACAGTATTATGAGCTACGGCAACGACTTCGTTATCTTTAACAATCACTGCACCGTAGGGTGCATCACCTTCTTTCGCTTCTGCCAATGCTAAACGCATAAAAGATTCTGGGTTCATATAAGCTGAGATTAACATAAGGATAATGGTTAATAATATCGTATTTCTAATGTTATAACTGGGAATTAAGATGTATTAATAGTCGAATATGTTACTGAGCAGACAAGAAACAGAGTTTTACTTAGAAGACCTAGAAACACCAATAGGTAAAGCAATTAATTTAACCCTTGCCTCTTTGGTGCTGATATCATCAGGAATTTTTGTGGCAGAAACATATAATATTCCTGATTATATGCGGTTTCAGTTAAATGTAGCTGATACTGCGATCGTCATCATCTTCGCTGTGGAATATTTGCTTCGCCTGTGGAGTGCGGAAAACAAAATTAAGTATATTTTTAGCTTTTATTCGATTATTGACTTAATGGCAATTCTGCCATTTTTTCTAGGCATGGTGGATATTAGCTTTATCCGACTATTACGATGGTTTCGGATTTTACGATTAATTAGATTTATAGATAGGAAATTTTTATTCGCCAGTGTCAGCACCGAAGATGGAATGATTTTTGCGCGAATATTATTTACATTATTTGCAATTGTTTTTATTTACTCTGGCTTAATTTATCAAGTCGAGCATCCGGTTAATCCTCAAAATTATGGTACTTTTTTGGATGCATTCTATTTTTCTGTTGTCACAATGACAACTGTAGGATTTGGTGATGTTATTCCAATTTCGGAAACAGGACGCTTGCTAACAGTATTGATGATTTTTACCGGAATTGCACTGATTCCTTGGCAAGTAGGCGATTTAATTAAGCGAGTGGTGAAAACTGCTAATCAGGTAGAAATAGTTTGTTCAGGTTGTGGTTTAGCTTTCCATGATGTAAATGCTGGGTTTTGTCAGAGGTGCGGGACTAAGTTACCTAGTCGCAGGATTGATTAAACATCTGGTGAAATTAAATATGCATTATCCACAATCCTTGGAGAGATGTAGCACTGCTACGTCTCTCCATTCTTTTTAACTCCTATAGGATATCTCCCTTGATGAAAACCCAGGTTCAGTTTAGGGCGTCGTCTGCGGTGGATTGGTGGAATTAGGAAATGGAAGAGTTGGTACAATTACAGGTACAGGTACAGGTTTTGCTTTTTCGCCTTGCAGTTGAATTTTGGCTTGATTGCGACCGTCTATTGCTTGTTGGTAATTAGGCTTGTATTTTATTGCTCGATCGTAAGAAGCGATCGCATCCTGATACCGTTTCAAATTTAATAGAGCATTGCCTCTACTATACCAGCTTTCAGAATGGTCTACTTTATAACGAACTGCCTTATTATAAGACGCGATCGCATCTTCGTATTTCTGCAATATGTATTGTGAATTCCCTAAATTATACCAGAGTTGATAGTTATTTTGCTTAAGCGTTGCCGCTTTATTATAAGCTTTTATTGCTTCTTCATAGCGTTGGTTTTGATGCAGCGACCATCCCAAATTATACCATGCTTGATAACTTCTCGGACTGTATTTAATTACTTGATTAAAAGATTCAATCGCTTCTGGATAACGTTGTAGATTCAGCAGTATATTACCTCTAGACATCCAAGCTTGGTAATAATCTGGTTGATATTGCACCGATTTATCATAAGCTGCAAATGCATCTTGATAGCGTTTTAAATTGACTAGTGCATTCCCCAAATTATACCAAGCTTGCTCGTAGTCTGGTTTTAAATCGACGACTTTTTGATAGGCTGCGATCGCTTCTTCATATTGCCGAGAATTCTGCAAAGCTAATCCTTTTTTATACCAAGCTTCGTAATTATCTGGTTTGAGTTCAATTGCCTTTTCATAAGATTTAATTGCTTGATCGTATTGGTCTAAATTACTGAAAGCTTCACCTTTAGCATTCCAGACTTCTGAGTTGTCATTTTTTAATTCTAAGGCTTTATCAAAAGAGGCGATCGCTTCTTGATATCGCTGTAAATTTCCCAATACAGTACCACGTCCAATCCAAGCATCTAAATAATCTGGCTGAATTTGAATTGCTTTATCATACGCCACTAATGCATCTTTGTATTTTCTTAATTTATTTAGTGTTTTGCCTTGACCATTCCAACCTTGAGCATAATCTGGTCTAAGATTAACGGCTTTTTCATATACTTCTAGCGCGTCTTGATAGCGTTGTAAATCAAAAAGCGTATTTCCTTGTTTAGATAATTCTATAGCATTATTTGAATTAATGTAATGCCAAATAAATATTGATGCTACTCCCCCAATAGCAATAAAAAATATTGTTAGTAAAACTTTACTTAAAATACCTTTTTTTTGTTTAGGTTTGTTGATATTTTTTGGTGGAGGAGGAGGAGTTAACGCTATTGTTTGGGTGGGTGGTTGTCTTAACTCTTTCAGCGCTTGTAATGCCACCGTTGCCGAAGGATAGCGTTGCCGAAAATCGTAGCAGACCATTCTATCTAAGAATTTAGCAAATTCTGGTGTTACCGTGGCTTGGTCATGCCAGATAATTTCATTAGTATCAGCATCTTTTACTATTTCCTCTGGTGATAATCCAGTGAGAGCTTGAATAGCAATTATTCCCGCAGCATAGATATCACTACTTAATTTTGGCGTACCATGAGCTTGTTCGCCAGGAATATATCCAGGCGTACCAATAGCTACTGTTGCGATAGTTTGGCCTTGGGGAGTAATAACTTGAGTTGCAATTTGTTTAACTGCACCAAAATCAATTAAAATTAATTTGCCATCTGGTTGGCGTCTGAGGATATTGTGGGGATTGACATCACGATGAATTACATTCTGTTGATGGACAAATTCTAAGATTGCTAAAAGTTCTTGTAAAAGTGAAATAACTTCTTCTTGACTGAGGATTTTACCTGATGTTAATTCTTGACTCAGGTTATGACCTTCGATTAATTCCTGTACTAGATAGAATTCGGCATTTTCCTCAAAATAAGCTAAAAGTTGGGGAATGCGATCGTGAGTTCCTAATTTATACAGAACTTGTGCTTCCGTATCAAATAAACGCCTAGCTGTTTCCAAAGTTACCGGATCGCTGGCCTGGGGTTTGAGTTTCTTAACAACACATAGAGGTGAACCAGGTAATTGGGTATCACAAGCCACAAAAGTTTCACCAAAACCCCCACCTCCCAAGTTACTAATAATTTGGTATCTTCCTACAAGTGTGTTTCCTAGCATCTTGTTTGCCTAGTTAAGTGCGATGCGATCTGATTTCAATCTTGCCACAGGTTAAGGGGAAGTGAGGCAGGGGAGGCAGGAGAGGCAGGGGAGCAGGGGAGGCAGGGGAGCAGAGGAGTAATGAGTAATGAGTAATGAGTAATGAGTAATGAGTAATGAGTAATGAGTTGGAGCAGGGGAAGAAGAATTATTGACAAATGACAAATGACAAATGACCAATTACCAATGACCAATGATTAATGACAAATTTATATGATTCCAATTAGTGATAATATTCGTTGTCGAAGTAAGCCAATTATTAATTACTGGTTGATTGCCATTAACTTGGCTGTATTTTTATGGGAACTTCAACTAGAGTTTAGCGGTCAATTAGGCTATTTTGTGAATACTTGGGGTATGATTCCAGCGCAGATTAGTGGAGCAGTTACCAATGCTCTCTTTTTCAACTCTGCTGCTTGGATAGTTGTCATTTGGCGGGTATTTACTCTATTTTTTAGCATATTTCTGCACGGCAGTTTTAGTCAAATATTAGGAAATTTACTATTTTTGTGGGTTTTTGGGAAAACTGTCGAAAATATTCTAGGACATGGACGCTATCTAGGGTTTTATCTGGCTGCTGGTGTAATGACAGGGGTAATACAAATTCTGGCTGAACCGAGTTTGACAGTTCCATTGATTGGGGGCAATGGTGCGATCGCAGCTATTTTAGGAATATACGTTATGAAGTTTCCTAAAGCTAAAATTGATACTGTTTTGCCGCTAATAATCTTGTATATCCCTATCCAACTACCAGCCTTTATATATATATTTTGGTGGTTTGTTCAACAATTTTTTTATGGTATCGGTAGTTTAAATATTCCTCCTGTTGGCGTAAATCAATCGGGTGTTGTCTTCTTAGGTCAGGTTGTGGGATTATTAGTTGGTGCAGCTTTGATTCGATTTAAGAGATAAACTTTTTTATTTAACTATCTAGCTATTTTTTAGGGTGGGCACTATTAACTAACTCATGTCATAAAGCTCAATTTTGATGTTTTTGATAGTGCTTACCCTAAATTTATCGAAACTAATATATACCTTTTGGCTGAAATTACTCAACTGTTTTTGCTTAATAGTAAAGTATTCAAATAGTAAAATGATAATTGTAATTATTTTTTAATTTTTATGTAACCTTTGATAGATTACATTTGATAGTTGAAAAAATCATAGATCAAACTAGGAGATACTTACTCTTCAAATCGATATTGTGAAATATTAGCGGTGTACAATATGCAAAATATTAATAAAATAAACTTTCAACTCACTGATGAATTAGCAGTTTTGCAGCAGCGAGTAGCTGAGTTAGAGCAATCAGAAAGATTTTATCAACAAAGGCAAGCAGCACTTGAAGAACAATTAACAGAACTCAAAAGAAAGCTGCCAGTAGAAGCAGAAAATCCTCACATTGAAGTTAAGGAAACATCTGTACATCTCAATCTGCCAACAGAAGTAGCAGTAATTTTAGAGCAACTCCAACAAGAAAGTGCGGCGCGTCAGCAGTTAGAAGTACTTCTCAGAGAGAGTGAAGAACGGCTGAGGCTAACTCTAGATGTATCCCAGATGGGTTTGTGGGATTGGAATATTGTTACCAATCAAGTCATCTGGTCAGAAAATTATAAACTGCTTTTTGGTGTACTTCCAAGTAGTTCTGATAGTCCTTATGAGACGTTTCAAAAGTTCGTTCATCCTGAAGATAGCCAATCTGTAATGCAAGCGATCGCTCACGCTTTGGCACAAAAGACTGACTACAATGATGAATTTCGTATAGTTCGCTCAGACGAAAGTACACATTGGATTTCTGCCAACGGAAAATTTATCTATAACGCTCAAGGACAAGCGGTGCGAATGATCGGTGTTTGTATGGAAACTACTGTGTGTAAACAGGCAAAAGAAAGTACTCGCGAACTCACAACACAAGTCCAAGAACAGGCAAATATTTTAAATGCCATTCTCACCGCCTCAGTCGATCATATTTATATTTTTAATCGCCAAGGTTGCTATGAGTATGTCAGCCGTGATGGAGCAACTATACTAGGTTTAAATCCCCAAGATATTATCGGCAAAACGTTGCCAGAACTGGATTTACCCGCAGACCTAATCACGCAGGTAGATAATCAACGAGAAGCTGTGATGAAAACTGGACAGCCGCTCAAAGATGAGTGTAAATATGTTACTCGTGATGGCGTACATTATTATGAATATATTCTCACACCATTACGAAATGTTGACCAAACTATTGAAGGCGTAATCGCTGTTTCTCGCGATATTACTGAACACAAACGGGCAGAAAAGACTTTACGCGAAAGTGAAGCACGATTTCGGCGTTTGTTTGAATCTAACTTGATTGGGGTCGCTTTTTGGAATGTGCATGGTTTTGTGATTGATGCCAATGATGCCTTTCTGCAACTAGCTGGTTACACTCGTGATGAGTTTGCTACTTTAAGCAGAATTAATTGGAAAGAACTTACTCCTGTTGAGTATCAGGATTTAGACGATCGCGCCATTTTGGAAGTGCAAACCACTGGAGTTTCTAAAATTTACGAGAAAGAATATATCCATCGCAACGGCAAGCGAGTACCGATTGTTTTGGGGATAGCTTTGCTGAATGACTCTCAAGAACATGGTGTTGCTTTTGTACTGGACATCACCGAGCGTAAATTAGCTGAACAAGAATGCGATCGCCTACTAGAGTGCGAAAAGACAGCACGGCAACAAGCAGAAATCGCCAACAAAATTAAAGATGAATTTCTAGCGGTTCTCTCTCACGAACTGCGAACCCCACTCAACTCCATTCTAGGATGGTCGAAAATGCTGCGGACTCGCAAGTTTGATGAAAAAACTACTCATCACGCCTTAGAAACCATTGAACGCAATGCGAAGTTACAAACCCAGCTAATTGAAGATTTGTTGGATGTATCGCGCATTCTCCAAGGAAAATTAAACTTGAATATCTGTCCAGTCAGCTTGGTAATGGTAGTTGAAGCAGCGCTAGAAACAGTAAAACTAGCAGCACAAGCCAAGTCAATTCAAATTCAGACCTTATTTGATACCAATTTGGGACAAGTGATGGGCGACCCAAATCGGCTGCAACAAGTTGTGTGGAACTTGCTTTCTAATGCGGTAAAATTTACACCAACAGGAGGACGAGTGGAAGTTCGACTCATGGAAGCTGATAGTCAGGCTCAAATTCAGGTCAGCGATACAGGTAAGGGAATTAGCCTAGATTTTTTGCCTTACGTGTTCGATTACTTTCGCCAAGCTGATGGCACAACTACACGGACATTTGGTGGGCTAGGTTTAGGACTAGCGATCGTGCGTAAAGTTGTAGAAATGCATGGGGGAAATGTTCAAGCCGAAAGTCTTGGAGAAGGACTGGGTGCAACCTTCAGTGTCGAGTTACCGCTTTTAGTTAGAAGCGAACAGGTTCGGGGTGAAGAGAATCAGTCTTCATATTCTGAGCCGGAATCCTTGCTACTTGCAGACACTCAAGTTTTGGTAGTGGACGATGAACCAGATATCCGCGATTTAATTACCTTTATTTTGCAAGACTACGGCGTGCAAGTAACTGCCGTATCATCAGCACAAGAAGCACTACAAGCACTATCTGAGTCGATACCAGATGTTTTAATTAGCGATATTGGAATGCCAAAAACAGACGGTTATATGCTGATGCGGGAAGTGCGATCGCGATCGCCTGAACAAGGAGGAAACGTACCAGCGATCGCTCTGACAGCCTATGCAGGGGAAATGAATCAGCAGCAAGCATTAGCCGCAGGATTTCAAATGCATATTTCCAAACCAGTCGATCCAGATGAATTGGTACAAGCGATCGCTGATTTGATTGAGCCAAAATGATATAGATTAGTAATTATGTTCGTCTTTTGAACAGTTGGCGAGCGCACTTCTGGAAAAACTTTGCGCTCTACTGATTTACCGTTATTTCATTGCCGAATCGGAAGAAATGCGATCGATGAAAGCATTCCCAAAAAAGGTCATTAATGGGCAAGTGTAAGGGGCGAAAGGTTAATTTTGCAGTGCGAAATTTTGATTTTACACAATAGACCTCTTGCAAAAGTCCCTAATACCCCACCCCCGGAGGCAGGGTGGTTTCATACAACCAGAGAAAAACTAAAAGTGGATTTCAAAGCCTTTCCCCCTGTGGGGGAGAGGAATGGAAGTGAGGGAAGAAACCTGGACACAAAACGAGAAATCAAGGCTTATGTATTTTTCTTTTTTCGTATGAAACCACCCTGGCCTTAGTAAGGGGAGGGGAGCGTTTCCTTTACTCAAATGCGGGATGGGGTTCTTTATTTTTGATTTATGCAAGAGACTCCATGAACTGCGTTCACAAGGAACAATGAAAATACCTCTTCCCTGTTCCCTGTTCCTTATTTTTAAGGCAGGTCTAATATCATTTTTGGAGAAGTTAGTAAATCAATAAAGCGTACTCTGCAATATTAGTTTCTAACGTGTCCCAATTTATAATCTTGGCGGCCACCCTAATAGGCGATTTTTTACGGATGAGGGAGCAAGCGTTACTGAGTGACACCTTTCACAATCTTGCAAAAGATAGTATGCTCAATTTGTATCAAAAGCTCACACATTAACGTATTTTATCGGAGCGAATGCAAGTATGACCCAAACCTTCAGACAAGGATATGCTGTTATTGTCGGAGTAGGTTACGATTTGCCTGTCACAATTGATGATGCTACTGCCGTTGCGAATCTACTACGCAATTCATCTCGTTGTGCCTATCCTACTGAGCAAGTACGTTTGCTAACTGGTGAAGAAGCAACTGCTACAAATATCTTATCTGCTTTAAGTTGGCTGGCTGATGTAACTGGAAAAGATGATACAGTTATCGTTTACTTTTCCGGTCACGGAATGGAAACACCAGATTATTATTTAATACCTTACGGATACAATCTGGAAAATTTGCAGGATACAGCGATTCCTGGGTCAGTATTCACCGAACGTTTGCAAGCTATTCAGGCAAAGAAATTACTGGTACTCCTTGATTGCTGCCATGCTGGTGGACAAGCTGAAGCAAAGGGAGCAATCAAATCACCTTTACCACCATCAGCGATCGCGCAATTAGGAAGCAGCAGTGGTCGAGTTATACTAGCTTCGTCACGCAAAGATGAAGTTTCTTGGACAGGCAATCCCTATAGTCAGTTTACAGCAGCTTTATTAGAAGGGCTAGCTGGCTATGGAGCATTTGAGCAAGACGGCTACTCCCGTGTATTGGATTTGGCAATGTGGGTAGGACGCAAAGTTCCAGAACGGACAGATGACAAACAACACCCCATTATTAAAATTAGCAATTTAGAAGATAATTTTGCTTTAGCTTGGTATGCTGCGGGTGAAAAAAGACCTTATCCGCTACCAAATTGGACAGCTAATATTCCATCAATCACACCAGGGTTGGATACCGCTCAAGTGGCTACCTGGAAACGAATGTTAACTAATTATCGGAAAAACCTACAACTGATCGATGAGCGGATGAGTGAGTATATTGATTTCACTACTATTCCACTACAACTAAAGAATAATCTAGACTCGACACAAAAGAAGATTGCAGAGTTGGAAGAGAAACTAGGGATGTAAGTAAATACTGCTCGGTTAAGCCTCTTTTGGGCATTATAGACAACGATATTTCAAGGGTTTTAGCCTACTTTATTTACTTGATCGAGCAGTATTGGGATGTAAGTTTAAACATAATGCTAAAGTAATGACTCAAGAAGAAATCACGTCTATTGAGAGACAGATAGCCAATATTAAAAAGAATTTGCTTGATATTGATGAAACTATATCCGAATATCCAGAAAAAGAAAAAATTCCATTACATTTAAAAAGAAATAAACAAGAGCATGAACAAGAATTGCAAAAGCTGCATGAGCGACTTATAACTATTGCGCCCACTTCAGTAGCCTTACCTAAGCATCTTTATGTACTACCTGATTACCTCAATCGTAGCGCACAAGAGTCCGCGCTTAGTGCTGCAATCAATAATCTAGCTCAGATGAAAAATCAGCCAATACTTTGTATTTTTCATGGTGATGAACATCAATGTCACAGTCCATTTTCTGAACGTTTAATAAAAAGTTATATTCCTGAATTGCTTGATATTCAAGATTCTGAAAAAACCAGCATTAAATGCTATTATCCAAGCTTCCCTATAAATTTTAAAGATAGAGATAAATTTAATTATATGCTTCAACAAAGTTTAGCTAAAAATATAAATGAAGTTAGTCGAAATGTATCCGCTAAAATAATCAATGATTGTTTAGCTAAATACCCCGGGCCAGTCATATTATATATACATCTTTTAGCTGATGATTTACCGAAATCTAGTTTAAAATTCACTCTTGATAGTTTTATAGACTTTTGGGATAAATGGCCTCCTCTTGCTGAAAAACAGCAATTAATCGTGTTTTTATCTATTAAATATTTTCAGAAAAAAAAGCGTTTAATTAATTTTTCATTCGACAAAAATGATATTTCAATGATTATTGAAAAACATTTACCTACTCAATTATCTAGTTGTAAGAGATTGATTGGCATAGTTTTGCCAAAACTTGAAGGAATTACTAGACATGAAGTAGAAGAATGGGCACATGTTCAGTGCAGAAACCATTTCTTGGAACAAGTAGATTTCAACCAATATATTGAGTCGAAAATTCGAGAAATCTTTGAACAGTACAAATCAAATGATTCACCTAAAAAAATTCCTATGGAATATTTAGCATTTAAATTGAGAAGTATTTTGGGTGAATACATTAGAAGGAGCAAAAGCACATGAAGTTTCCCTTTTATCTTAGTGATGGCAAAAAGCGAAGTGATGTACCGGCAACTTTGCCTGTATCACGGCGTTCCCAGATAATGAACCCAAAAAACTATATTGCAGATCCTGGACTGGTTGATGCTTGTAATATTGCTCTGCTTCTGGGACAGCCCCTCTTACTGACCGGAGAACCAGGTACTGGTAAAACCCAGTTTGCCTATAGCGTCGCTTGGCAACTTGGTTTTGAAAAACCACTCAAATTTGAAACTAAATCTACAAGTACTGCTCGTGATCTATTTTACACTTATGATACTTTGAGACAATTTCAAGATGTACAGAATGGTATAAAAGATAGAAGTTCTCTCAACTATTTGACATATCATGCTTTGGGTAAAGCAATTTTGCTCACTAAAGAAAAGTCAGAAGTTGCGAAACTGCTTCCACCAGATTTTGAGCATCCTGGTAAAAGACGCTCCGTAGTTCTCATTGACGAAGTAGATAAAGCACCCCGCGACTTCTCTAACGATATTCTCAACGAATTGGAACACCTGTATTTTCGAGTACCAGAACTAGGTAACGTCGCAATTGAAACTAATCCCGAATTACAGCCTATTATTATTATTACCAGTAATTCTGAGAAAGACCTTCCAGATGCCTTTTTACGGCGTTGCATCTATTACAATGTCCCCTTTCCAGAGAAGGAGCGTTTACGAGAAATTGTTACTAATCGATTAGATTTAGACCCTCACAGAAGCAATGATTTTCTTACCACGGCATTGGATCTGTTTTACAAACTACGACACTCATCAAGTGGCTTACGCAAGAAACCAACGACTGCTGAACTTTTGGGTTGGATGATAGCACTGCGAGAAATATCTTTCCCCAAGGATGCAGAGAATCCACTTAAAAACCCTGAGTTAGCTCTACCAACACTTAGTAATTTGATCAAAAGAGCAGAAGATCAAGACAAGGCTCAGATCATAGTTAAAACATGGATAAGCAACCGCAAGAAGTAAATCTAGAACGGCTAAATTTAGAAAAGCTAATCGAGTTCATCGATGAGCTACGAGAGGCAGACTATCAAATCGGTACATCGCAGTATATTGCCGTCCAAAATCTGATACTTACGCTTATTGCTCAAGGAGATAATCTAGATCGTCCTCAGAGATTTAAAACTCTTCTTAGTCCATTGCTTTGCCACTCACCTACTGAACAAGAAGATTTCTATCAACGATTTGACCAATGGCTGAAACGCATGGGTTTTATCGTGAACAATGCTGTACCAATAGACACGAAGGCAGAAGAACTACGGCAGGTGTTGCGGAAACTTAAGAACCAGGAGCGGAAATGGTGGTGGTTTGCGATAATTGCTCTTCTTGCGTTTGTAGGTGTGCTTTTTGTCAGAGCAATGCCGTTCCAGCCTAAACTTCTAATAGCTAAACCTTCAATATTTCAAACTAGCAAACCTATACCTCTTCAGCCTAAACCTTCAATACCTCAAACTAGCAAACCTACACCTCTTCAGCCTAAACCTTCAATACTTCAAACTAGCAAACCTACAGATAAAAGCCAGGTTACACAATGGCAACTCATAGTGTTAGTACTGTTTCTACCAGTTTTTATCTTTTTCGTTTGGCAATTTTGGTGGTCTTTTCAAGCGTATCGATTTCTAGCGCGTCATTCGACCAATCAACAGCCTGAATTAGAGGAAGTGTCTATTGCTGGTTTGGATGAGGAATTGTTTCCCAAAGTTTTGTTTTTACATATCGCTCAAGATTTTAGACGACGTATCCCAATTTCATCCCACGAACTCAATGTTAAAAAAACGGTAGAAAAGAGTGTGCAGTTAGGAGGTTACTTCACTCCAGTATATAGTTATCGTCAGCTTCTCCCTGAATATCTGGTGCTAATTGATCGCACTAATTACAATGACCACCAGGCGAGATTTGCTAAAGAAATAATTGACAGGTTAAGCCAAAATCAGGTTTCTCTCATAGGCTACTACTTTGATAGCGATCCACGCGTCTGCTTTCCAATGACAGGTAAAGGGACTCCCCTCACCCTGTACGAAATTGCCAGAAAATACAGTCACTATCGCCTGATTCTATTCACAGATGCTGAAGGGTTGTTTAGTTCGCGTACTGGTGAACTGGAATCTTGGAACCATCTGTTTACAAAATGGAGCGATCGCGCTATTTTAACTCCAAAACCCTCAGAACACTGGGGATATCAAGAATTGGAATTATCCTGGCAGTTCGCTGTTCTACCCGCTACATCTGAGGGGTTGATAAATTTGGTACATAGTACTAAATATGAAGAATTGCCTTATACACCTTCAGAGAATTTTAGGGCACCTTTTCCAGAAATATTGAGAGTGCGATCGCGTCGTTGGATTGAACGAGATCCTCCGGAATCATTGCTAATTGATGAGGTTTTAAAATCTCTCCAAGGCTATTTAGGTGAATCTGGTTATCGCTGGTTGAGTGCTTGTGCTATCTTTCCACAAATGCATTGGAATCTCACGCTCTACTTGGGCTATAACCTCAGCACAAAAGATGAATCTACCTTGCTCCAAGATTCTCAGATCACTGATCTAGCTCGCTTGCCGTGGTTCCGGGATGGTTATATGCCTGACTGGTTGCGGATACGTTTGATTTCCGAAATTCCCCGTCCAGAGGAACAAAAGATCCGTTTAGCAATTGAAGCGTTGTTAGTGACTTCTGTTCAAGGCTCTGTTGGATTTCTGCAATTAGAAATTGCCAAGAAGAACGTTTACATGCTTTCCATGTTGGCTCAACCGCTGCTTCGTTTGCTGGCTAAGAAAGCACCTAAAGATAGTCTTTTGAAAGACTACATTTTTCAGGAATTCATGGCTGGTAGACAAAAAAAGCTAGCAGTTCGGATGCGAAAAGCTTCGCGGAATGTACTCTCTTCCAAAAGAACACAATGGCGGCTTTGGCTTCAATGGTTCTTAGTCACTACCTTAAGTCAAGCTTTCGGTTGGGGTGTAGGGTGGTTGGGTGAGTCAATTATTATGCTGACTCTATCATTAGCTTTTAGTGGAGTTATAGCGGGAGTTATACAGCTGTACATCTTGATCTTGTATGTACCAGAGTATGTAGCTAAGAGCAGTCGCTGGATATTAGCTAGCTGGATACTGACCAACTCAATCTCAAGGATCGGCTTATTATTTGCCGTAATTGTAGCTTTCGTAAAAACCGGAACCTTCGCTGGAGAAGGATCTGTAGCCTTAGCCTTAACTATAACTGGAGCCGTAGTCTTAGCCTTAGGGGTAGCCTTAGCTGGATCTGGTGCCGTAGCCTTTAGCGCAGTCTTAGCCGCAGTCTTAGCCATAGTTTTAGGCTTAATTGGAGCCTTAAATTTAGCCTTAATCGTAGCTGTAGCCGGAGGTATAGCTATAGCCGGAGTAATAGTCTTAGCCATAACCGGACCCATAGCCAAAGCCATAGCCCAAGCCTTAAATATAGCTCAAGCTAAAGCCGAAGCCTTAGATATAGTCTTAGCTAAAGCCGAAGCCTTAGCTGGAGCCGGAATCTTAACCGGAGCCGGAATCTTAGCTTTAGCTGGAATCTTATCTGGAGACAGAATCGGAATCTTAGCCGGAGTCATAATCTTAGCTGGAGTCAAAATAATTCAATCGCAGATATTAGATGGAATCTTAAACCAGACTGTATCGTTGTATGGGGTATGGACGTTATCGGGCATCTTCGGTGATGCTGTTAGCTGTCTAGCTATCCCAGTAGCCTATGGAGTTACAAACTTCATAGAAAATTATGTAAGTACTTCCGTGGCAAAAATCGCTTTCGGGGCTACTCTGGGAACTGGATCGGGGATTGTATCAGGAGCAATTACAGGCACTGCATTGTTTTGGCTATTGCGAAAACGTCAGTAGACCGAAAAGCTGTGTATTATATCCAAACGAGAACCGCTACATAACACTACTAAAGGTACTAGTTATCCCTTTGAAAATCACTATAAGATGACAAAAAGGGTCTTCTATGTTTGGATGAAAATGACTGAGCAACGTGATGCTGACTTACCATCAACTGATTCTCAGCAATTGAGCGAACCGACCGACAAAACGATTACCAAGTCGGCCGATAATTCCTGGACAAATCAGATTGGTGGTGTGTGGAACAAAGCAACAACACGTCTAACCCAACTTCTACCCGTAGAACAAGTGGCACGGACAGTTGTGGAATGGTTTAGTGTGAGTGATACTCAGGTTGCAGAGATTTTAGAGAAAATCCGAGCCGAACTGCCAACTACAGAAGCCCTCTTAATTGGTAAACCCCAAGCCGGAAAAAGTTCTATTGTGCGCGGATTGACGGGAGTTGCTGCTGAAATTGTCGGTCAAGGATTTCGCCCACACACACAACACACCCAGCGCTATGCTTATCCATCCAATGACCTGCCGTTACTGATTTTTACGGATACGGTGGGACTGGGTGATGTCAAACAAGATACTCAAACAATTATTCAAGAGTTGGTTGGCGATTTACAACAGGAAACTCGTTCCGCCAGAATCCTGCTTTTGACTGTCAAAATTAATGATTTTGCAACTGATACCCTACGACAAATTGCTCAACAGTTGCGCCAGAAGTATCCAGACATTCCCTGTCTGCTGGTAGTCACCTGCTTGCACGAGGTTTATCCTGGCAATATCGTCGATCATCCCACTTATCCGCCAGATTATGAAGAAGTCAACCGCGCATTTGCGGCAATGCAACAAGCCTTTGCCGGAATAAGCGATCGCTCTGTACTCATTGACTTTACCTTAGAAGAAGATGGCTACACTCAAGTATTTTATGGTTTAGAAGCACTGCGAGATTCCTTAGCAGAACTACTCCCACAAGCAGAAGCCCAAGCGATTTATCAGCTATTAGATCGAGAAGAAGTTGGGAAGCAAATTGGCAATCTTTACCGAGATGCTGCACGCCGTTATATTTTGCCATTTGCGATCATGTCTGCAACTCTAGCGGCTGTACCTCTGCCATTTGCGACAATGCCCGTACTCACTGCCTTGCAAGTATCAATGGTGGGACTGTTGGGTAAATTATATGGACAGACAGTTACTCCATCTCAGGCGGGAGGCGTTGTGAGTGCGATCGCAGGTGGTTTTTTAGCACAGGCAATTGCACGGGAGTTAATTAAATTTATACCAGGTATTGGGAGTGCGATCGCAGCCTCTTGGGCAGCCGCTTATACTTGGGCACTAGGGGAAGCAGCCTGTGTTTACTTTGGCGATTTAATGGGAGGTAAAAAACCCGATCGCCAGAAAATTCAGTTGGTGATGCAAGAAGCATTTAAGGCAGCGCAAGAAAGGTTTAAGGAAATTAAACGTTAGGAGGAGTTGCAATCCGGTTCGGGTGATTACAATATCTGAAGGCTACGGTGTACACACAAGTCAAATTACCCCCCTTAATCAATATCGGTGGCTAATCATATTTTCAGTTTTCAGGACTTACATTATTTATTAGTGTTGAATGTTTCTGGTATTTATTGATTTTAATTTAATTAATGCAAAGTATAACTGAATCAAAAAGGAAGTCAGAAATGGTTAATACTTTGACTGATTGTCAAATTAAAAAGGCAACAAACCGTTTTGTTATTAGTACTGCGGCAATGGCTGTTGCTTGCAGTAGCATTGCTTTAACTCCAGCTAATGCTAATGCCGTTATTCGTGATTATTCATGCAGTAAAGGAGGTTTTACAGGCACAATTGAAATCGATTACAATCAAGGCTTAGGCGGAAGAATAGGTTCAATAATCAGAATCAACTATAAAATTAACAAGGGAAAAAATAGGGGCGGTAATAAAGCAAATGTTGGTTATAGTGACGGAGGAACCCTACCCATTAAAAAATTCTATACTGGAGATGCAGGTATCCAAGATAATAAATGGCATTACTTGGGTGGCAGCTATTCACGAGGTAGTGGTAGTATCTCTGCTAGGTTTGTTTTTGATAAAAGCTTCGCTTCCGATCCTAGTTGTACAGTGAAAATTTCATCCTACTAAAGTACGTATAATGCCGAATCATGGCGTAACTTGGAAATGCAGAAATTGCCCGTGCTATTCAGGATGTGGACAACAAGTAAGCTAATTAGCATTCAAGTTGCATAATCTGGGCGCTCATGTTGCCCACCCCACAACATATTGAGAAAATTTTCATCTGCAAATTAGATGTGTTTAGCTTACCAATAGTGCGATCGCCTACAGAAGCTTTGCCTACGCAACGATATCCATCAATATGCCGTTTTGCGTCTACGCACTCCCCAACAAACTGAAGCAATCTTTGGGTTCACGGGAACGGTCTCCGGGTTCACGGGAGCGGTCTCCGGGTTCACGGGAACGGTCTCCGGGTTCACGGGAGCGGTCTCCGGGTTCATGGGAACGGTCTCCGGGTTCACGGGAGCGGTCTCCAGGTTCATGGGAAC
>NZ_JAVRCS010000055.1:0-32621 GCF_034530635.1 Nostoc sp. EspVER01 | reverse complement strand
GGCTACAGGTCAATCAATCTCCACCCTCAAGGGGCATAGCGATGTGGTCAGGGGTGTCGCATTTAGCCCGGATGGCAAGACCATTGCTTCTGCTAGTGCTGACAAGAGCGTCATATTCTGGGATGCGGCTACCAGTAAATTAATCTCCACCCTCAAGGGGCATAGCTCTGCGGTCTATAGCGTCACATTTAGCCCGGATGGCAAGACCATCGCTTCTGCTAGTGCTGACAACAGTGTCATACTCTGGGATGTGGCTACAGGTCAATCAATCTCCACCCCCCTCAAAGGGCATAGCTCTGCGGTCTATAGCGTCGCATTTAGCCCGGATGGCAAGACCATCGCTTCTGCAAGTTCTGACAAGAGCGTCATACTCTGGGATGCGACTACAGGTCAATCAATCTCCACCCTCAAGGGGCATAGCAATGAGGTCTATAGCGTCGCATTTAGCCCAGATGGCAAGACCATCGCTTCTGCTAGTTTAGACAAGAGCGTCATACTCTGGGATGCGGCTACAGGTCAATCAATCTCCACCCTCAAGGGGCATAGCTCTGCGGTCTATAGCGTCGCATTTAGCCCGGATGGCAAGACCATTGCTTCTGCTAGTGCTGACAAGAGCGTCATACTCTGGAATGTGTACCTAAATAATAATCTAAATGATTTAATTATCTACAGTTGCAATCGGCTACGTGTTTATTTACAATCAAATCCCAATGTGAGCGATCGCACTCTCTGCGATGGCATTGGTACTAAAAGCAATTAGAATGTTCCCTTAGACTTCGCTACCTCGGCTCCGCTCGGCACAAGTCAGGGAAAGTTTTGCTTAAGAAAATCAATTACTGGTACTGCGATCGCACTTTCGGTATTTCGGAGCGATCGCTTCACTGGTATTTGCTGATTTAAAGTTCACTCCTGTTCAAGTTTTACAAGGATGATGAAAATTCAGAAGGAGTGTTCCCTGAGCGAAGTGTTCCCTTCAACTTCGCTCAGGGAACGCTTTATTTAGGGAACACTTTTTCTAATAGAAAGCGATCGCGCAAATCAATTTATGGCTTATATGTACATTCTTGAATGTGCTGATGGTAGTTACTACACGGGTAGTACAACGGATCTTGAGCGGCGGCTGTGGCAACATCAACAAGGTAAGGGCGCAAACCACACGGCAAAACGGTTGCCTGTAAAGCTGGTTTTCTGCGAGTATTATCAGTCTGTGGTGGATGCTTTTGAGCGTGAGAAACAAGTCCAAGGTTGGAATCGAAAAAAGAAGCAAGCTTTAATTTCAGGGGATACAAATTTGTTGCATAAGTTAGCCGAATGTCAAAATGAAACTCATTACAGTAGGCTGACTAGCTTCGACCACAAAAACGCTCCCGCTCCCTGAGCGAAGTCGAAAGCTCCCTGAGCGAAGTCGAAGGGAGCGACTGAATCTTGTAACAACTTCCACTTTGCTTGCAGCAACTTCTGCTTTAACGTTTCCGCGTTTCGCGCAAGCTGTAGCAACTTTCGCTTAGCAAGCATTAAATCTATTAGTCCAACTCTCGATGTCGGAGAGAGCTTAACAGTCAAAGATTATACTGAAAAAATCGAAAGTCTCCGAAAATCTCTAGAAGCATACAATACCACCCTCTCTACTATTGATGTTTTACTAACCCAGCTCGTTGAAAATGAACAGGATTTAGCAGACTATTCTGAGAAAATTTTGCGTGGTACTGCTTATAAATATGGCAACAATAGCCATGAGTATCAGATGGCTGGAGGTACTCGAAAAAGCGATGTCTACGATGGTCACTGAGCGCAGCCGAAGTGCGGGCTACGCCTACGCAAGCGTGCTGTGCGTCAAAACGTGGTTTTGCCAAAATAATACCATTTTGGATTCAAAATTGCTGTCTGCGTCTAGGTTTGTCAATGCATCTGGGTTTTGTCTGGAAAGCGAGCGCATCCCTCGCAGACTCAAGCAGTTGATTCAGCTTTGCGTTTGGGATGCGATCGCCTTTGCAATATATTTAGATGTAGCGTCTGTTACTAACATCGTTATTTTTTGGTCAGGTTGGGGAACTCTATAAATACGGTTCAGCAATTGCCCAGTGCTAGATATGGGCTGCTCCGAACCGTGTTGTAACGATATCTGGAGTTTTGAGGATCGGCTGATGGATAAATCAATTATTCAGTTGGTTGACGAGTTACCTACTGACAATATTACTGTCAAAGTTTTAAAGGCTCTTGATTATGTAGCACCAGGTGAATGGAGCAATTTAACGGGTTTTGACAATAATATCCGCGCCATTACAGGAGTTACCGATGCTAAGGTAATTCAAAAAATCCGCGATCGCGCTGTCACTTTATACCAAGATCCTCAAAAAGGCTACCAGTTTGCCATCAAACTTTATCAAACAATTGATAAAGCAGACACAGCGATGGCAGCGGCGGCTTTAGCGAATAAAGTTAGTGAAAAAATCGGCTTTCTCTCTTTTTTAGGCAACATTACTCCCAAAGCCGATGTCACTCAATCCATTGACTTAGTATTAAAAATTGCTGTCGAAATCATCGCCTTTTGCAAACTAAATGGCATTCCTCAACCTAATCCCCAAGAGTTTGCTAATTCCCTGACTAACAACTATCAAAATGCATCTCTAATGCGGATGGTAGCTTTGGTTTGTCTAGATGGAATTCTGCCCTTGGGCCCTGATTTTCTCAGCAAAATTCACGGAGTTATTAGTGGTACTGATGCTAATGCAATAACTCAAAATCCGGTTTTCTTAGCCGTTAATAACTTTCTTCCAGGCAGCAATCCTTCTGATAAAGTTGGTTTTATCAGTCAGGGTTTCAACTCCGTGCAAGGCTGGATGAATAATTTAGTATCTAGGACAGGCATAACCCCGCAATCAATTTCTAGTAATTTGGGTAATTTTATTCAGATTGCTGATGATAATTTAGATTTAGTTGCAGCATTCCTAGATCAAACTACCAATTACTACGAGCATACAGGAATTCAAACTGTCACTCGCAGTTTGATTTTGCAAGCTTATGCTCTAGTAAAAGAGGAAATCAAACAAGAGGAACAAAAGCCGATTCAAGATGTCTCATCTGCCGTTAAATCAGATAAATCAGATAAGACTCAGTATGAAGTCAGCAAAACAGTAGAAGTCTGGGATAATGATGAAGAGGATTGGTATCAAGGAACTATTGAGAAAATCCAAGATGACCAGTTCTTTGTTCATTACCTTGGTTATGGTTCATCTTATGACGAGTGGGTAGGCGAAGATGACATTCGGACTCGCGATCTTCGCTCCACTGATGAAAATGGATATGCAGTAGGTCAAAAGGTAAAATGTTGGGATGATGACCAAGAGGCTTGGTATTCCGCAACAATTCAGCAAATCCAAGGTCAGCAATACTTTCTTCACTACGTTGGTTATGACTCATCTTATGATGAGTGGGTTGATAGCGATGAGATTTCCTAACTGTTGAACTAGCACGGGGTTGACAAGAATTGCAACCCGCAGATCCTCGACTTTTTTGAAAAGTCGGGGATCTTGTTTTTCACAAATGGTTCAGAATTGCTGTAGTACTTTTAAAAATTCATAATTGACATCTCGTTAATCAATTACGAATTACAAACTTGTACTGAGCGACTTGTGCCGAGCGGAGCCGAGGTAAGCCGAAGTATTACGAATTACGAATTATCTTGATACTTGCGCTACGATATCCCCTATTGCTTTCGTGCAATGTACGTGAGGAGTAGTAGAGATGAAACAGATGATAGAAGAATTCAATACACACGGTGCAGAAAATCTGGTGGCGATCGCTAACCAATTCGCCCAACTGGGAAAGGTTACAGGCATTAAAGCATTTGGCAGTGGTAATATCAATGACACTTTTTTAGCAACTCTAGATTCCTCAAAAGAACAACATTTTGTCCTGCAACGCATTAACACGCAAGTGTTTCGTCAGCCACAACTGATTATGCAGAATATGCGTACCTTAACTGAACACGTTCAAAAAAGGTTGCAGGATACACCCCTTAATCGCCGCTGGGAAGTGCCACGCGTACTGTTGACCAAAAACGCTCAAGACCATTGGAAGGATGCAGACGGCTCATTTTGGCGGGCAATCAGCTTTATTGAAGGCTCCCAGTCCTTTGATAGTATGCGCGATCGCTCCCACGCGAAAGAAATCGGTTATGCCTTGGGGATGTTCCACAATTTAATCAGTGATTTGCCAGCAGAAAAACTTGCTGACACCCTCGAAGGGTTTCATATTACACCCTTTTATCTCCAGCATTACGAGGAAGTTTTGGCGAAAACTAGTGCGCCTAAATCTTCTGAAGTTAATTATTGCTTACAGTTTGTTAGCGATCGCCAAGCCTTTGCACATATCCTAGAAAATGCCAAAGCTGAAGGCAAACTACCTCTGCGTCTGATGCACGGCGATCCCAAAATTAATAACGTGATGTTTGACATTGTTACCCAGCAAGCCGTCAGCGTTATCGACCTCGACACTGTGAAACCCGGTCTGGTACATTACGATATTGGTGATTGTTTGCGATCAGGTTGCAATCCGGCTGGTGAAGAAACCGAAAATTGGGAAAGTATTTATTTCGATACCGATTTATGTCAGGAAATCCTCCAGGGTTATCTCGCTGTGGCTAAAGCATTTCTGACCGAGAATGATTATGCATACATCTATGATGCAATTCGTCTAATCACTTTTGAACTAGGACTAAGATTTTTTGCTGATTATTTAGCCGGGAATGTCTACTTTAAAGTTAAGCACCCAGAACATAACTTAGCAAGAGCGATCGTCCAGTTTAAGCTGACCGAAAGTATTGAATCTCAAGAAACGCAGATTCGCAAAATTATCCAAGATATGAAATGAACAAGCAGACATTTTCCCTGCAACCCTTCTCTTCTACCGAGTTATTTTCTAATTTGAAAATTACAGGCAATATCTCTCGAAATGCTAATCAACTTGCCATTAACTACAACTTTGGAGGCGATTTAAAAGAAATTGCAATTTACCCACCATCAAATGCACCATCACGCAAGCATGAATTGTGGGAAGACACTTGCTTTGAATTCTTCCTTGGTATCAAAGATTCTGCACGGTATTGGGAATTTAACCTCTCTCCTGCCGGACACTGGAATGTCTATCGTTTTGATGGCTATCGTCAAGGGATGCAAGAAGAAACAGCTTTTGAAAAGCTACCGTTTAGCGTTCAGAATCACGCTGATAGTCTAGAACTGGCTTTAAATGTTGATTTGAATAAAATTGTCTCGGCAGAACAAGAAATTGAAGTTGCCATTACTACAGTTATTAAACATAGAGATGGCGAGGTGACTTACTGGGCGTTAACTCATCGAGGCGCGGAGGCTGACTTTCATCTACGAGACAGTTTCATCGTTGATTTGTGAGATGCAAGACGCTTGGATTAGCCCCAAAAAGCTTAAACTACGCAGGTTGGGTTGAAGAACAAAACCCAACATTTTTAGGGCTTTTTTGGCTCGATCAGTACAGCTTTGCCTATGGATATGTTTAAGTTTTTAATTGGATGAAATACAAGTTAACCTTTTCATTAAACCATTTTGCACAAGCTGAAATAACCCCTGTACATCTAAGGTATGGGGGTTTTAGATTAGGTGTCTGTTAAATAATTTCGGTTAAGGCAAGAGACGCGATAAATCGCCGTCTCTGCAATCATCAGATAATAAATAAACTAATTTACTTATTTCGTTTGATAGAGTTAATTAAAAGATAAGTAAGATATATAAATAAAAGTCAATTATCAAATATTAGCTTTATGCAAAAAAAATATAGCAATTTTCAGGCTATAAAATCTAGTAAAACAAAACAATTGCAACTGATTTACAAACAAAATCAACCAAAAGATAGATTGATTTCACCGAAATTTACCCAAGCCTTAGCTGGAATTACTAAAGAAATTGTCTCTGAGCAAGATCGGGTTTTGCTGGCAGGAGTGCAGATACAAGATGTATCTGTCCAATTGTTTGAGGATGCGGTTTCTGGGAGGGCGAAATGAACTCACAATATAACTTTCAATACTTTCAAGGGAGTTCTCTTTCCGATCTGTTTGCTCAAGATATCACAGATGCATCTTATGGGTTTATCCTAAATTACCCTGCAACTGCTAGTTGGGCTGCTTATCCCAATCTGGAAAAATATTTTATTCAAGATGGCAGTAGTGAAGCCACCAAAACCTCCTTTGACAAGATTTGCCAAAAGGAACCTTGGAAAATTTTAGCTGTATTAGGCGATCGCATTCCAGGAATTGCGCTTAATCCGCCACCAAAGTCGCTGCTTGCATACTGGCAAGAGCATTTCGGCTTCAGCTACTCCCATAGGTTGATAATGGATCGCTTGACTTATCTGGACGATCTTAGCCACAGCGAACGCTTTGACAAACTCATTACTCTATTTCCCTTTGATCGCCTCAAAAAAGAAAAACACGCTATTGATTCAGACACTCATTACCGTTTACTCAGCAAAGTAACCCTAGCCGAACTGGGTGTGCAATGTCCAAAATACGAGAGTTACGATTTACGCACCTGTAGTCTAGAAGACATTCATTTACCACAATTCCCCTACTTAATTAAAACGTCCCACGGACTCTCAGGGGAAGGCACTTATATCATCAAAAGCCTCGGCGATCTGAATTACTGTTTTGAAGAAATCAGGAAATATCTCAATATTAAGTTGCTCGATAAAATTATTGTCTCGGAGTTCGTCAAAAATGAGGTACAGAATTATTGCGTACAGTTCTATGTCAACAAAACGGGAGAGATAACCCTCATCGGCACTACCAGCCAACTCGTCACTCCAGAAGGTAATTATTTAGGGGGACTGATTGACTACCGCAACACTGACATAAGCAAGTTCTTTGAGATGATTGCCGCCATTGGTGAGTATGCTTACAAACAGGGTTATTTCGGCGTGATTGGGTTCGATGTACTGGAAGATCGGGACGGGCTGTTTTATGCAATCGATGCCAATTTCCGAGTCAATGGATCGACTCCGTTGTGCTTGCAGCGTCACACCCTACTGGGATTGGGAAAGGAAGTTGCTAAATATTCTAGTAGCTACCGCATGGAAGGAACGTTAGATTCAATTTTAGTCACCTTAAAACCAGAACTAGATCGCAAAGACTTGATCGTTCTGTCGGCTTTAGAGAGGGTCAAATACGGAAAAATCTACACCGAAATTTATGCGATCGTGACTGGAGAAACTATCCAGGAAATGCAGCAGATCGAGCATAAATTACAGAATAAGGGATTACAATGGCTCCCTTAAACTTAGCAGTTCAGGAGCATTCCAGCCAATGACAGACTATCAACGCACCTTACCGCCTCTGTGGATAGGTTCGGCGATCGCCTTTTATGCCTTTATTGCCATTGGTATAGCTGAAGCAGGATTAGGAGTTCTTCTGCCCTCCATTCTCTCTACCTATAACCTGACTCCAGCAACCGTCACCCTGCTGTTTCTCAGTCAAATTAGCGGTTACATTCTGGCAGCAGTCACTAGTAGTCTGGTGAGTAGTCGGCTGGGGTTAGCGCGAATGCTGTTGATTGCTGCGGGTGCGCTGACGATGGCACTGATAATTTATGCCATCTCACCCTCCTGGTTTCTCATGGTTGCGGCAGGATCGGCGTTGGGATTGGGCATTGGGTTGATTGATGCAGGCATTAACACTTACATTGTGCAAGATTCCCGCAGTGCCAATTTGATTGGTTTGCTCCATGCTTTCTATGGTATTGGCGCACTTTCAGGACCCGCGATCGCTACTACTTTGTTGGCAGTTGGCATGAACTGGCGACAAGTTTATGGAGTATTAGCCGGGATTGTCAGCCTATTAATTGTCAGCGTGTTGGGCGTAATCATCTTCAACTACACACCAATGACAGTAAGGGTATTGCCCTCAAAGACAACTGCGTTAGAAAATCTGGGCAGAGCGCTGCAAACTCCGATAGTATTGCTAACTGGGCTACTTTTGCTAGTTTATGTTGGCACTGAAGCCTGTATCGGCAACTGGGCATACACTGTGCAGTCTGTCGCTCGTCATACTCCCACGCTGATAGCTGGTTACAGCGTTAGTGCCTACTGGGTGGGATTGACATTGGGACGTTTCATCTTAGGTTATTTCTTGCAACGGCTTGGAGCAGTGCGCACAATCAGTATGTCGCTCAGTCTTGTAATCATTGGGTTGCTTGCTTGGTGGCAACTGCCAGATCAATGGATTAGCTTACCGTTGATTGGCTTTGGGTTGGCAGCCATTTTTCCTGCAACCATTTGGTTAATTCCTCAACGATTGCCAGATTCCCATGTTCCTGCGGCTGTTAGCATTGCCACTAGTGCCGCCAGTTTAGGGGCTGCGATTATACCGACTGGAGCCGGTTGGGTTGCAAGTTGGACAAGTTTAGAAATCATCCCAATGTTGATGCTGCCATTGGCGCTGTTAATGGTGGGCTTACATTGCTGGCTGGTGCAACATTCGGTAAAAGGCAAGTAATACCAATTAAAAATCGTTTGTAGTAAGGACTTTAGTCCTGAATTTTTAAGCACTAAAGTGCTTACTACAAACCTATCAAAACTTTTGCGATAAAGGACTAGTGGTCGGGCTGCTAGATCCCCGACTTCTTAAAGAAGTCGGGGATCTGAACACCACTAACCTCTCAAAACTTTTGGGACAGACTACTAGGCATTACAGAGCGAATTGCACTAATAAAATTTTGGGCATAATTCTGCGTTGAGAAATCGAGAGCGCGTTCTCGTGCAGCTATTCCCGCACTCTGGGCAAATTCTTGCTCGTCAAGATAGCGGAGAATTGCGATCGCTAATTTATCCGCATCGCCGTAAGGTGTTAATAGTCCATTCATGCCATCGGTAATAATCTCTGTCGGGCCCCCTGCACTGCCGGCGATTACAGGTTTACCCAGCGCCATCGCCTCAATAATCACAATCCCAAACGGCTCTTTATCCGACGCATGAACAAATACATCCATCGCCTGTACCCACTCCGGGATATTGCGCTGTAGTCCAGCCATAATTACTTGGTCTTTCAAACCCAAAGCGGTGATTTCGGCTTTCAAGAAGTCCTCATAATCCGGTTCCAAATCGTGCTTACCGCCAACCACAACACAATGGGCATCGGGATACTTCTGTAAAATTTTGGGCATTGCTTGCACCAATACGTGCATTCCCTTCCATCGTTGCAATCGTCCCACAATTCCAATCAAAGGCCCGTGTAAGGGTAAGCCCAGTTTTCGCCGTGCTTCTTCTGGAGTTGGTAAAGCATTCGGCTCAAATCGGTCTAATGCGACACCAGGATAAACCAAAGGTGTTGGTCTGTGGGGCCAAATCTCTGCCTGTGCTTGCTTGCCATCTTGCGAAAGGGTAATAATTGCCCGCGCTGGAATTAAAGTTGCGAGTCGCACCAACCAAGTTTTATCGCTAGGTACTTCTAGTTGATACCACACAGCAGGTAAGCCCGCCAGCATTGCCGCCAAACCTCCAGATATATGCGTGATCCACATCCAATTGACAATTATATCTGCACGTTCGCGACGTGCGATCGCAGCAATCCGCAAAACAGCGCCAATAAAACGGTGGATTTGGCGTAAACGTCCACTTTCCACAACTCGCGCATCAATACCCAGAGACTTTACTTGTTCGACCATCGGGCCGTCTTCTAAAAATATCACCAGCCACTCAACACCAGCATTACGTCCCTGCTGCACCAAATCCCAAAGCATCATTTCACCACCGCCTCGTTGCTCGGCCAGTGGCATAACAATAATTACTTTCATCATCTATAAAAGTCCTATTTAAGTTGTAAGAAAAATGGGTTTAAAACCCCGTGTTTCCAGCACGGCTTTCAAGTAATGAGTAAGGAGTAATGAGTAATGAGTGGATGAAAAATGGGTATTTACTCATTACTCATTACTTATTACTTATTACTTATTACTTATTACTCATTACTCATTACTCCTTCTTAAGAGTGCGTACCCTTCTCCTGACGGAGACGCTGCGCGAACGGGAACGCCAAGGGCGAACACGGCGGTGAGGATGTCAAAAGATTTATGAGATTCTCGATTTCTTAGAAAAGTTAGGAATATTGGAGAACATCTGAGGATTGCTATAGTATTTATGTCCTGCCATAGCCATAGCTAAAAATCCCCAAAGAATCATCCCTGACACACTCAACATCCCGCTACCGATAACTAACTGTGAAGCAGAACTGATCCCAATGGCGCGGGCAGCACTGACAAAACTATCGAAACGACCTTCACCATAGCTGCTAACACTAATAATCAAAAAGATTAATCCACCCATATAAAATATGCCTCCAAACCAACCAAGGGTGAAAAACATATCTAAAATGCCACTATCGATGACCACTACTTCAATTTGACCAGTTTTTTCGTTGACCTTCCAAATATTTCCTAAGCCATTACCTAGAGCATTAGAAAGGGCTAAACCAAGATTTCTGTCGTAAGTTCCCGATCTATCTTTAAAGCTGCCATCTTCTTGAATATTAGAAAAAGTTTCAAAACGTGCTGCTACCACCCCAGCAATTGGTTCGATAGTTGTCAATGGCACAACACAAATAGCCATAACCACAATTATGGTAATTAAGCGCATTTGAATTCTGGCTCTGACTGAACCCATAATCATAATTATTCCAAATAACCAGCCTCCCCAATTAGTACGTGCTTGTGTTAATAGAAAAGATAAGTAACCAACAGCTGAAGCCGGAAAAATTAAGTTTCCTGAACTGGTAAATAACAACAGTAACCCAGCTTGCATAACCGAACCAAAGGGGCCGACTGAGTGTAATGTACTCCAGACGCGCATCCCGAAAGGTACAGGGTTTCCCGAACTCATGAATAATTTTGATTGTATGAGCCAGTACCTATCCCACTCAGGAGCTACCACAAATTGATATACGCCATAAGTTCCTAAAATCAACACAGACCAGAGAAATGTTCGCTGAATGTTCTGGCGATAGGTGGGATAATCTCGCCAGTTGATAAATAAGTGAAAAGCGAAAATAATCGGACTGAGCCAATCCATCAATCCGCGTGCTACAGGGATAGGTGCGTTGTAAATAAGACCGATGAGAAAGCCATAAAACACTCCGATAAAAGCCAAAACAAACGGCAAACCCCCTTGGCGAGAAGCGCGGGGAAAGTGTCGCAAAAATGTTGCTATGGTAATAAACACCACTAAATAGGGTGCTATGAGCATTTGACGGCTAGCATCCCACCCTACCCGATAGTCAACTAAGCGAGTAGCTAAGGGCGTGAGAAACCAAATCCACCAAGTAAAGCCAATGTAGAGAATGGGATGCCGCAAGTATAAAAATAAGGCTACTACTAAAGCTGTCGCCGGGTAAATTAGGCGCAATGCGGCAGTAACACCACCAAAATAGCAAACTACAGTTAGTAATATAAAGCCTGCGATCGCCATCCAACCCTGTAGCGATCGCTCTTCGGGAGAATAGTTTTCTTGTAAAAAACTATTGAAAAGTATCTGCTTAGAATTCATTCAATTTTAGATGTACATATAAATAAGTTCAACTCGTTCCCAGGCTAGAGCCTGGGAATGAAGTCATTCGAGGCTCTGCCTCATTCTGAATTGTGAATTCTGAATTTTGAATTGTTTATATCCCTGCCAACGTCCACGCCAAGATGCTAATAACTTTTTCCCTGCCAACTGCCCTTGGCTAGGTAAAAATCTCAGCCATTGTACTAAGCCCAAACTATCGCATGTACCCACAAATACTGCCCATAACAAAAATGCAATCCGGCGGATAAATGGTAAATGCTCTAGTAAAACTAAGGTTTCATTATGGACTAAATTAATAAAGGCAATTTCATTAAAGTTATTTCGCTGATCTTCGTCAAAACGTTGGGCCGGATAATGATCTACAGCAACGCTAGGATCGTAAATTATCTTCCAACCAGCCCGCTTTAATGCCAAGGTGAATGCCATTTCAAAGTGTACTTGCGCTCCAGTACCGCGCATCCGCTCGTCAAAACGCAGTTGTCCAATCGCTTGGGTACGAAAACTCATGTTCACGCCCTTGAGAATATCGACTTCGCGGGGTTCTCCCACTCCCAGGTGATGGTTGCCAATGACTCGCCCAAACCACTGCAACTGTCCCACTACTGGGCGGGATTCGTCTTCTAATTTGCTGCCGTGGTATATCCAATCACGCCCTCCCAGTCCGCCGAGGCGACTATCACAGGTAAAGTAAGCCGCAATCCGCTCTAACCAATCGGGGTGGGGCGCGGCATCATCATCAGTAATGGAAACAATATCGCCCTCCACTGCTGCTAATCCGGCGTTGAGAGCTGCTACTACCCCCTGTTGTGTCACTTTCACGGTATGCAGTGGCAAGTTGTGCGCTGTGTATTGAGCCAGAAATTGCCAAGTTTCTACATCCGTATCGCGGACAACCACTATCACCTGATCGACTGGTTTAGTTTGCTTCTGTAGCGCCAAAAGGCAGCGTGAGAGGTCTTGTGGACGGCGATAAGTCGGTATAAGAACGGTGTTCCGCATTCTTGCTTAACTCCTCGAATAAATCCACATAAGTTTGTGCCATAGTAGTCCAGCTGTGCTGTTCTGCCACAGAACGAGCAGCTTGACTCATTTGCTGCATGAGCATATCTACACTTACCAAGGACATCATCGCCACAGCTAAAGCTTCGATATCATTTGAGTCGGTTAAGACGATGCCACATTCTGGTGTCACCAACTCTGCACCCCCGGTAGCTGTGGCAGTAATTACTGGTAGTCCTGAAGAAAGTGCTTCTAACAATACGAGGCTACAAGCTTCATATCGGGAAGGAAAAATAAATAAATCTACTGACCGCATAATTTCGGGGATATCACGGCGAAATCCGACAAAATGCACGCGATCGCTTAACCCCAAGGATGCCGCTAGTTGTGGGAAAGGACTACCTTCGATATGACCTACTACCGCCAAATGTAAATTGGGAACTTTCACTAAGGCGTGTAGTACTGTATCTAAATTCTTTCTGGGTGTGCGGATGTCTCCAGCGAACAGAGCTAAGGAGACATTCTCCGGTAAACCTAATTTTTGGCGATCGCTTTCACCAGGGGTAAACTCTTCTAAGTCAACACCATTGACAATTACTTTAATTCGAGAACGTGGTACACCAATGTTGACTAATTCTTGAGCTACCTTTTCGGATACAGCCACCACAACCTGTGCTTTTTGGAAAGCTTGTTTTTCCCAACGGGCATTAAAAGCCGTAAATAGCCACTGGTAAAAACCATATAAATCGCGGCGATTGCGAGAAATATGGACAGGCGATCGCAACCATGAACTGTGGACAAAATGTACAGCATTTACATCAGCCGCAGCCAGATTAATTGCTCCATTGACTTTAACTAAATCAATGTCAGAGCGATGTTTACGCAACCAATCTGCACTTTTTTGGGCAAAGATGAAATTACGTACAAATTCTGTAGGATAACCTTTAACTGGAATTTTAATCCAATTAACTTGGTTATTCTCTTCTAGTTCTGGTGCGACTTCACTAGCTAATAATGTCAAGTGATGACCACGACGTATTGCTTCCTTAGCAACCTCATAGTTTACCCGTCCCTGACCATCACCTTTTTTGATTTTATGAGTAACAATACAAAGTTTCATACACTACTTCCTTAAGGATAAAAAGCTTGAATCACCCCTCCGTTATAAGGGGTGTCTATTCAACAACTCAGAGATATTGAGATATTAGGGACTTACAAATATAAAAATATTCAATTATTTATTGTGGGGTGGGCGTCTCGCCCGCCTTTGTTTATTGGGCGCTCATGTTGCCCACCCCACAATATTGGATAATTTAGTTCTTGGAGTTCCCTTATTTCGATATTCCTATTAACTTACTTGCTAAAAATCGCGGCGTAAAACTAAGACTAAGTGCTGCCATAGTTCGCACATTAAATTTTTGTTGATTCAGCGCTTGCCAAAAATAAGGACGTGCTGCGGCTATCTGTTCACTTCGTAGCAAACCAATTCCCAAAGTAGTATTAGCTTCTAACCATTTCTGTTGAAAATGAGTTCTAAATTCCTGTAACCGAGGATCTTCCATAAATACTTGATAGCAAAACATTTCGCTTTTCGCTTTGCGAATTTTTGCTTGTACATCTCGACTACCACTGAGCATAGTATCAGTTTGTTCATGGGCACGATACTGCGTCAATCTTTCTGGACAATAGTAAACGCCATAACCAGATATACAAAATAGATAGGTTAAATATAAATCCCACATCCCAGCAACTTCTGAGGGAATACTATACCAATCCACCAAATTATTGCGAATCAAGCAAGATGCAGCAGTAGGTATACTTTTATCTACTAACCCAATTTTGGAAAAAGGTTTATAAATTCCTTTTGCTAGTTTATCTCGCTTGTAAGCGCGTGTGTTTTCTTCAGTACCAGCATGATTAATTATGCCATTAGCATCTATTATATATTGGTCACAAAAAGCGAGAATTAAATTAGAATTGGCTTCTAGTGGTGGTACAAGCTTTGCTAAAAAGTCTTCATGCCAAATATCATCGTCATGGAGACTAGCAACATATTTACCTTGCGCCATATTGAAACCATACTGCTGATTAGCTAACATCCCCACATTTTGCGGATGCTGCCAAAATTTAATGCGTGAATCACCAAAAGATGCAACAATTGCTTGAGGATTTTCTGTACTACAATTATCAGAAATAATAATTTCAATATTTTGATAAGTTTGTTTTATTGCACTTGTGATCGCTTGCTTGAGATAATGTGGTCGATTATAGGTGGGGATAACAACGCTGACTAAAGGTTGTTGACATTCTTGATCTAATGACATATTTTTTCCCTTGATATTTTTAACAAATTCAGATTATTTAACTGGAGAGATACTATATAGTTTGTTGGCTTGAGAAGGAAATTCAGCTATTGTTTTTGCATAAATTGTTCGGAGATTATTTACATGAGCAGCCATTGTAAATTCCTTCATCAATAGAGTATGACCTTGCTCACCCATGTATCGGCTTTTTTGATAATCTCTAGACAATTCATTAATAGCATCAGCAAGCTTTTGGATATTATTGCTTTGAACAAGAATACCCGTTTCTCCATCTCGTAAATGTTCTGGAATCCCTCCGACTGCACTACCAATGACAGGTCGACAACGAGAGTATGCTTCCAGGGTTACAAGACCAGCCGGTTCAGGCCAAACACTGGGAAAGATGACTGCAAAACACTGTTGATAAAGTTTATCTAATTGATCCGAATCGCACCAACCATGCCAAGTGATTCGCTTATTCAATCCGAGTGTGCTTGCTAACTTTTCTAACCGTGGTCGTTCCCAACCTTCACCTGCAATATCAAGTTGAATTTTTGGGTCTGTATGTATTAAGGTTTTGAGTAACCATTCCAGACCTTTATCAGAAACAATTCGTCCAGCAAACAAAATTCGATGATTTTGATGTACTTCCAAGCTGAGGGCTGAACTTGCTGTTTCTGGTATAGAGATTCCACAGTGTAGCGTTATAGTTTGTTCAGGAGGTACACCATTTTGAATTAACTCTTGTCGGACATATTCGCTATTAGCAATGAAAGTAATTTTTAGCCTTTTTAAGACATCTAAAAACTGATGAGTGGTTTGAAGTTCTCTAATAGTTCTTAAAGGTCTACGGCTACCACATTTATCGACTAATTTACCCCAGGTACATCCTAAATAAGAGAAGTTGCGATCGCAGATTGTCCGTTGCTCTGCTAAATACTTTGTGCCGCTAGGACAGTAGAATGAGTGATTATGAACGCTGAAGATAGCAGGACATTCGCCTGTAAGCTGCAATAGCAAATCTGGACTGTGGATGTGCAGCAGTTTAAACTGGCTTTGATCGATATTTTTAAGTGATTTTATCACGCGATCGCTAACATCAGGTGGTCGATGTTCAAATAGAGAGGCTAAATAAGTTTCAACACCTCCACTCCCACCGACACCGAAACTTGAACATTGATAAATTAGGTCTTTGTCAAAGGTTTCCTGAGACATATTTTCTATTACTTTTAAGGATATAGGACTAACTTTAATAACTTATTTATAGGAATAATAAGTGTTTAAAATATTATTGTTTTAGCATTTTGCAAAATTATTGATACATATTTGGGGGTTTACGGCTGTAGAGATGTACAGCCGTGAATATGTTGTAATTACTTTGGTAATTGGATGTTGTTACTAATCTGGCTGCCTTAGTTCATACTGCATTTGATGATATTTCCAAAGCTTGCCTTTTTGCTCCAATAATTCTTGATACTTACCTTGCTCTACTATTCGTCCCTGTTCTAAAACTACAACTTTATCTGCTTTAGAAATAGTAGAAAGGCGATGAGCGATCGCAATTACTGTTTTACCCACAGATAGCTTTTCTAATGAATCTTGAATTAAGCGCTCAGATAACGAATCTAAGGCACTAGTTGCTTCATCCAAAATCAAAATTTCTGGGTTCCGTAGTAGAGCGCGTGCAATAGCAATTCGCTGTCTTTGTCCTCCAGATAATCTAACACCCCGATCTCCTAATTGGGTATCAAAACCTTCGGGCATTTCCAAAATAAATTCTAGTGCATTCGCTAGTTTAGCGGCTTCTTGAATTTCCTCATTTGTCGCCTCTGGAGTCCCGTAAGAAATATTTTGCCAAACATTAGTATTGAAGATGAAGGTATCTTGACTGACAACAGCTATTTTGCGACGGAGAGAGTTAATTTCAAACTGCTTGATATCGATTTCATCAATGTAAATATATCCATCTGTAGCATTATAAAATCGGGGAATCAAATCAGCAAGAGTTGTTTTACCAGCACCAGACGATCCGACTAATGCTGTCATCTTTCCCTTTTCAATGGTCAGGGTAATATTATGCAGCACTAGATTTTCATCATCATAGCCAAAATCCACAGATACTAAATCTATTGATCTGTTTAATCCCTTAAACTGAACTCTGCCATTTTGAAAGTAATATTTTTCATCACTTTTCAACAGATTTTTAATATTGTCTGCTGAACCATGTAAAGTACTAAGATATGCTCTCGTGCCATTAATATCTTGAACAAATGGGATAAAGCGAAATAGTACAAAGAAAAAGGTTAGCAAAGAAGCAACTTGTAGCGTTCCATTAGTGACAAGACTAGTGAATGCCAAAATAATCATTCCGATCAATACCGTAGTCGCTACTGCTTCGGCAATTGGCTTCACAAGTGTCCAGGTAAATACAACTTTTGTTGTACTACTTATTACCTTATCGCTAGCTTTATAGTAACGCTGACGCTCAAATTCTTGAGTACCACAAGAATGAACAGTGCGGATACCATTAATAAATTCTATGGCTGTTGATGTAAAATTAGCATTAGCAGTTGTCATGCCAAAACTCGATTCCCTGACTCTAGCATTCAGATTTGACAACCCCACACCTAAAAGTGTAAATAGCAATGCTGATATTATCGTCAATTGCCATGATATCAAAAACATTGATATTAAGTAGACAAAGGTTGTTAATCCTCTAGTTACTAAAAAAGCTCCGCCACTAAAACCTTGTCTGATCCTTTCAATCTCTGTAGTAATTGTGTTAATTAGTTCGCCAGAACGAGTTTTACTAAAGTAACTTAGAGATAAGGATTGTAACTGTTCAAAAATTTGCTTGCGTAAGCGATCGGCAAGATGTAGTTGAGATAATTCAGTATAGACTTGAGAAAAATAATTGAAGGTAGCACGTAACCAAGTACTCAATAAAATCAGCAAAGATACGCGATATAAACGATTAATTGCTGATGTCTTGGCTCCCAAAATCCAAAGATCGAACCATTCTATTCCTGTTTGGACGGGTTGAGCATTGGGGCTAGTTAAGCTTTGCAAGAAGGAAAGTAAGAAACCAATACTTACACCTTCAAAGGTTGCCGCCAAAATTGAGAAAACCAAAGCTAAAATTGCAATTTTGCGAAAGTGTTTAAATTCTCGCAATATCAAATAGTTGTCCTGCCAAAAGCTGCTAGCTTTCAGCAGATTACTGAGTGGTTGAGGAAGCTGTAAATTCATGAATTTTATCATAATAGTTTGGCAAGGTAGATAGACCTCTATAGATTAATGCAGTCCAGATAAGCCTAAAACCCTGATGTAGAGATGCGATTTATCGCGTTTGGAAAACTAATTATCTAGAATTGGATGCTACATAAATAATTTTTGTTTGAGCCTCAGTGCGATAAATGAAATCATCAATTACCGCACCGATAAATTACAGAGTTTGGCTATCCAGATGTAATAGATGAGACTGTGCCTCTACTTCCCAGGAAGCTGTAATTTCTGGTAATTTATTTAGCTGTACTGCATCTTCCAAAGTCCAACAACGAGATCCGGTTAAACTCATGTCACCCCGTAGGACGTTAAATAACTGTGGCAGATTGTCGAGATTGTATTTACCCATCCAACGCCCTAGCGGTGTGTTATTGTGGTTGCAAAAACTCATCGCTTGAAAGAGTTTACCCCGTTCCCCAACACGCCATTCATGACAAAAAAGTGGTCCTGGCGAGTAAACCTGCATTAATACAATCAATCCCAACATGACTGGACTTACTAATAGCAGTAATACGAAAGCAGCAATCCAATCAATTACTCGCTGCAATTGTCTCAAGGGTTGGTTAGGAAGTTTTTTGCTAGCGGGTATGCTTAAGAATATTGGTTTTTGAGCTGCTTCACATGCATCTGCCCAAAATTTGAGCAAAGTCTCACCCAATTTTGGATCTATGCTGACCAAACTTACTGGAGAATGTTGTAAGCATTCTACTAGCGATCGCTTATTATCTAATGAAGCCAGATATGGTTGTTTCATTCCTCCAAGCGGCTTCACCAACAACTTACCCCGCCGCCACTGGAGTGTGCAGTACCCACGATTATCTTGGTGTGACTGGGTTACATCATATAAATTCTCTAGAGTTGGAATTATTGAAGTTGTCATAATGTCTTTGGGTTTATACAGGAGTGAATTACTGAGGCGTTATCAAAGGCTATTAATGCCAAAGACCCAAATCCGAATCTTGTTGTAAGTCCAAAAAGTTGGAGAGAATTGAGGGCAAAAATATGCAATAGTATTTGCCACTCAGCCAAGTACGTATTGCGTAGAATTCTGCTGATGTAGAGATTTACAAATTAGACAGATACTAATTACATAGGTAGCAATCACCGCTACTATTAACATTCATGGGCAAATCTTGATTTTCCGGAAACTACTGACAGTAGAGAAGTGTAGAGGGAAATTACCCATGAATCTATATCTACGTTGAATTACGCTGAGGTGTTCATTGCCTCGATAGATTTGAAAAACCAGTCTGCTCTTGTCTTCTAGCCTTTATGAAGGTGCTTTAATCTCTAGAATATAAGACTCTATAGAAATAGCGATCGCTCAAATAACTTCTTTATTTATTCTTTAAAGAGTCAGTGATTTCTCTGAAAACTCATAAAGATAGCATAAATATACTGAATTCTTCCCGATAGCAACAAAATTCAATTTGGTTCATCAAAACGCAGAGGCAATTCATGAATCGAAAAAATGCAAAACGCAAAATCCCCGACTTCTTTAAGAAGTCGGGGATTTATCATCTAGCCATACTAGCTACTTTTCTACAGCTTGGCGTAGAGCCAATTGCTGTTGCTTGACATTAGGTACGTAATTACTACTATTTGATACCCCATTAGCTACAACCCCAATCAGATTTAACTTACTCAGCATAGCTGTCGCTTGATTAAGCTGACTTCGTGTCACAATACCAATGCTTGCCACCATAATCACACTACGACAAGATGATGCAGTAAGCATGGCATCCACCAAACCGAGAACTGGGGGCGCATCTATCAAAACCAAATCATAATTTTCCTCAAATGCTGCCATTAATTGCATCATCCGCGGGGAACTCAACAGATTAGCTGGATCGGCAGGTTTGGGGCCAGCAGTCAAAATATCGATGTAGGCGGAACCTGAATATTGAAGACTAATTTGGTTGGGTAGAGTTGTATCACTCGCCAATAAAGTTGAAAGTCCCTGTTCATTAGGAAGATTCAGTTGATGGTGCAAACTGGGATCGCGTAAGTTGGCATCAATCAGCAGTACTCTTTTGTGTAAACGAGCAGCACTCATTGCCAAACCCAACGCCAAAGCTGATTTACCCTCATCGGCTAAAGCTGAGGTAATCATCAAAGATTTTAAATTAGTAACAGTATTTAAAAGTTCAATGTTTTTGTAAATCAGATCCAGTGATTCCCAACGCGGTGGAGATTGCAATACCTGAATCGTCCAGGGGGCGAGAACTTCTGGCTTGCCAAAAGGCAACTTGATCATTGATTCTCTGGGTTTGGCTGGTGGTAACTTGGGAGTTGTTCCCAACAACGGCATAGCCATTTGCTTCTCTAACTCAGCAGTGGTGTGAACTGCATCATCAGCCGATTCGCGAATAAAGGCAGCAATACCTCCTAACATTAAGCCAACCACAGCACCTAACAGCAAATTCTGTTGGAGATTGGGGCCTAATTGTGCGCCTTTTTGAGGATCTTCTACCACTTCCCAATTAAATCCACCCTTGGAAAGTTCTTGCCGTAATTGTTGTTCTGCTCTTAAAAGCTGCTCTAATCTTTCACGACTAAATTGCAACTGCGGTAGCATTCGATTGTAATAAGCCAACAGAGGCGGGAAGCGTTTGATTTCCAAACGTAGCTCGTTTTCTTTCTGAGCCAAAGTTTGATCGCGAGCAGTTAAAGCAACTATAGTTGTCTGCGTTTCTACTAACTGACCAGCAAGGCTGAGATCAATTTCACCGAGTTGTCCTCGTTCAAGAAGAGAGTCTCCAGAAGTGAATGCACTAGCAGATTTTCCACCTAAAGTTCTTCCTACTTCTTGTTGCAATAATTCCTTCTGACCCTGAAGCTGTTCTTTCAGCTTTTGCACACTCGGAGTTTGATCTGTAAAGCGTAAGCGTTCTTGTGCTAGTGCCAACTCGCTTTTTTGGATTTCGTTTAGTAAGCCTTGGTAGCGAGTAGACTGACTCAAACGAGAAGCAACTAGAGCATTTTGGGGAGAACGGTTAAGTTGTTCTTCTAAAGATTTTTGGCGTGCTAAAGCTTCCCCGTACTGAGCGCGAGTTGTCTGTCTTTCTTGGGAAAGATTATTCAAAGCTGTTTCAATCGCTTTGGCCTGTGACTCTGGATCGATTAAGTTCTGATTTCTGCGAAACCTTTGTAAATTTGTCTCAGATGCGTTTACTTCTTCACTAGCTTTACTTAACTGTTCCCTAATGATTTGTAGACCTTTTTGTAAGCGCGAAGTCTGTTGTTGTTTGTTATATTCCAGATAGACTTGTCGAATTGCATCTAGAACTTTTTGTGTCTTTTCAGGATCTCCAGCTGTGTATTCAACTTGAAATATTTTAGTAGCGACATTATCTTCTTTGCTCCTGATTTGAGTTAAGACCAAAGAAGCTTTAATTTCTGCTGAAGTTATATCTGGATAATTAGACTGAAGTTTATCAACTGCTTTTTGGATGAGTCCCGAACTTTGCATCAAGTTAAGCTGAGTGGCAGTATCTATGACCACATTAGAGTCAGTAAACTGATTGTCTACCGCCGCACCACCTTCGGTTTTACCTTGATAGTTAGGTTCTACTAGCAGTTGCATAGAACTTTTATAAGTAGGCTTTGTCTTTACAGTTACTATGCTAGCAATCGCAATAGAACTAATTAATACTGCTAAGAACCAAGGAAATCGCCGCACAAATACGGCAAACATTTGCCCGTAACTTGGTTCGCTTTCAGAAGCTGGAGCTAGATGAGGATTTAGACTATTTTGAACCACTTTTATATCCTTGTCTTCAAGACTTACGCTAAGAGAGATTCCGAAGAATACCTATTTTTTACAAACAGCCAATGAGGAGAGGGTAAATAAATAGGTAATCTGATAGTGGAAAGGGATTCAGAAATCAAATGAATAATTGCTGCGCGCCACAAGCTTGATTGATAATTTGCTCAACCTTGCCAAAGAATGCATTTTCTGAAAAGTTTGCTACAGCATGATTACGGATGCGATCGTAATCCCAAGAAATGCCGTTGGCTTCTTGTAAGGCAACTTGGAGAGATTCGGGTGTTTGTCTTTTGAAAAAGACTCCTGTTTCACCTGGTATTTGAGTATCTAATACTCCACCTGCACCATAAGCGATGACTGGTGTACCGCTTGCATTAGCCTCGACTGGAACTAACCCATAATCTTCTAAAGCTGCGACAATAATAGACTTGGCTTTGGAAAACAAGTCTTTGCGGGTTCTATCACTTACGTGTCCCAAGAACACAATATTTTGTAATGCTTTGGATTTTAACCGTGCTAGTTCTGGCCCGTCACCAGATATTAATAGCCGCCACCCCAACCAATTAAAAGCTTCGACTATTATATCAAGTCGCTTATAACTGATCATCCGGGCGGAGGCCAGATAATATTCATCTTTTATATCAGAAAAAACAAATTTACTAGTATCAATTGGATAGTTCACCATCATTGCCTTTTTGCCATAAATCTTTTCAATTCGGCGGGCAACAACACTAGAATTAGCAATGTAAAGGTCAGGTTCCTGTGCATATTTCAAGTCTACCTTTCTCATGACTTGAAATACTTGTTCGATTAAAGGAGCAAAATATCTATAGTCCCCGTACTCTCTTAAATAAGTTGCTGTATCCCATAAGAAACGGGTAACGTTATGGCAAAAACAAATGTGGTGAGCATTGGGATTTTTTCGCACTGCTTTGGCGAAGCTGGTGCTACTACTAATAATTAAATCGTAGTCTTGCAGATCCAAGGCACGAAAGGCAGGAAAATATAGAGGAGCCATTGACCTGAAATATTTTGCTGCACCAGGAATCTTTTGCAAGAAGGTTGTATTAACTATGCGATCGCCTAAATCGATAGTTTTTTGGGGATCGTACAAAGATGTGAAAATATCTGCTTCGGGATAGCGCTTACAAAGCAGTTCAAACACACGCTCTGCCCCACCTCGCTGGGTTAAATAATCATGGACGAGAGCAATTTTCATGAAATTTGACCTAAAGTTTCGATCGGGTTTGTTGAAACGCTCCCCAGCAAGTTACTATCAACAACTTTAGTGTCCCGCAGTATAGCTTTCTATCCTCTTGATGAAATTCTGGCGACAAACATATAGGGGCTTCGGAGATCCCCCCAACCCCCCTTAAAAAGAGGGGGGCTTTTTGTAATTTTTACCCCCTTTTTAAGGGGGTCGCCGCAGGCGGGGGGATCTTATCCGAAAAGTATTAGGGGTGTACAGCTCAGCTGTACACCCCTACAGCCAATTCATTTGTGGCAAATGTTTTGAGAACCGATATTATCCAACTGCTACTAGGATTTTTTCTGGAGCAAAATAATTGTTTTGCTCAGTTCGTAGTTGGTCGCAGAGTCTGCCTTCAGGTAATTCTACATCCTCATAAGTGAGGACTTGATCTTTAGAAATATCTCGTTTGAGGCGGCACCCTTCAGCTAGACCCATTGGTAGAAGATTTTGCTGTTGGACGATATCGGAATTTTCACATTGTCCGTAGGTCATGTAGTAGCCGATGCCATCTAAGGTTTCTCCTGCTTTCAGGTCGATTTTGGCGGTGGTGACAACATCTACTAGCGGGCCTGCTAGTGGAGACATAACGGCATCACCAAATAAAACAGCACGCGCTACGGACAAGGGAACTTCAAAATGACAGAGGTGATAAGGAGTATAGAAGCTGTAAAGTGGGCCTTCGCCTAATTTATATAAGTTGAGATAGTGGCGTTGCTTGGGGTCGTCGTGAGTGGCAAATACATATACGCCTGGGCCTGGTTTGGCTCCAACTACATAATCGACGATGCCGCCTAGTTCTTTGAGTTGTTCAACATCATATAACTGGGTCATTTCATCGACATGACCGCTGAAGTCATATCCCAACATTCCCCGTTTGGCGACTTTCATGCCTGTGGCATTGGCAACGATCGCTTGCTCGAAGGAAATTTTGCTTCCGTCGGCGAAGCTAGCCACCATGTGGGGCTTTTGACCCCAACGTTTAGCAAATCCTTCCTGGGTGGTGGGATTGCGATAGGGGTCTTGGAGTCCTTTAATGTTACCGCACAATAAGGGAGTTAAACCAATGCTTTTTACAAAGCGATAAAGGTTCATTTGCACCCCTGGCTGATCGCCATCACAAGCGCTGAGAATCACGCCTGCTTTGTCGGCATACACTTTCAGGATGGGGCCAATCGTGCCATCGAGTTCGGCATTCATCATAATCACATGTTTGCGGTGGACGATCGCTTCCATAACGATCTCAGCGCCAAATTCCACTGCACCCGTGACTTCGATTAATGCATCGATGCCTTCAGCCTGACACAGTAACTTAGCGTCCTCTGTGACTGCATACTTACCGTTAGCGATCGCATCTTCTAATTCGCTGATAGTTGCAACAACTTGGATATCTTCAATTCCTGCTTCCGAATAAGCTTGTTTAGCTGCACCAATCTGACGATTAGAGATAGCAACTAACTCCATTCCTGGCACTGAATTGACAATTTGGTTGGCAATTCCTCGACCCATAAAACCAGCACCGATCATTCCCACCTTGATAGGATTTCCTGCTGCTGCTCTGGCTCGTAAGGCGCGATCGATAATAATCATGAACTAAACTCCTTTTTAGAACTGTTTGTTGTGTTACAAATTCTCGATAATTTTGCACTTAATAATTTTTTACAGCTAAACATTAAGTACCTTACCTCATACAAAAGAGCCAGTGTGTTGTGTGGAAAACACCTGGCACAGAGAAATAGTCTATACGCCAACAGTCATCATTCTCAACAAAGGCCAATTTAAATCTTTCTCGGAGATTTCAGTCACATCTAGAGGCCAATCAATGTTAAAGAATGGGTCGTCATAGCGTAAACCTCTTTCATATCCTGGAGTGTAAAATTCACCCACTTGATATACAACTTCAGTTTCATCGGTGAGCGCTTGATAGCCATGAGCAAACATTTCTGGAACATACAAAGCGCGGCGATTTTCTGGGGTTAGCTCTACACCAATGTGTGATAGAAAAGTGGGAGATTCAGGACGCATATCAATAATTACGTCGTAGATTGCGCCTTTAGTACAGCGAATTAATTTGGTTTCTGCTGCTGGCAGAATTTGATAGTGCATTCCCCGGATAGTGCCTTTTTTGTAATTAAAAGACAGGTTACATTGGGCAACTGTCGGCTTTAATCCGTGTGCTGCAAATTCTTGAGCGCAGAAAGACCGAGCGAAAAAACCACGGTGGTCTGGCTTTTCTTCTAAATCAATGATGAATGCGTCTTTTAGGGCAGTTTGAGTGAAGATCATGAATGAATAACCTCGATAGGAATATTGACGACAACAAAACTTGGCAAATTTCAAAACTTAACTTGTTATAAATCTCATTAAGAATAGTATTGAGCCTATTTTTAGATTAACAAGTAGCTTGCTTTAACTGAATTAGATGGCGCTATTACTGACTGTTTCAGTTAACTTTGGTCGGGGAAAAGTATTGTCTCGATATTGAGTACAAACTTCTGGACGATCGGGAGAAGTAGAAGTGTAGCAGGAGAATAGAGTTAGCCTATCTTCTGTGCGTGATGTACCGTGATGTATGGCTTTTTTGGGATCGACAATAATCACTGTCCCTGCTGATCCTGTACAAGATTTCCAAGCCTCTTTCGGGATAATTTCATTTAGCTCTTCATCGGTGATTCCTAAATGACCAGATTGCCAAAGCTTGTAGTAAGTACGGTAATAGTTTAATCTAAATAAAGAGGTTAAAGAGGCTGGGATATATTCAAATGGCCCGTGCTTTTCTTCAACATCATTTAAATAAATAATGATTTTGATCATCCGGCGGTCTTCTGCATCTTTATGCCATAGTTGTGTACCAAACTGATTTCTGTTAGGGAAATCCTTGCGGAGATGTACACCATGAAAAATAATTGGCAGACCAATGTAGTTTTCAATGATGTTTAGGAGCCTTTTTTCGCTTCCCCAAGTAGCAAATTCAGGTAAATATGTAACTGTGTAAACTTGGGGAAATTTTTCCTTTGAATCGTCATGATTGCCAGATTCCATTTGAGACGAATAACCATAAGCTGCCTTGAGCAATTCTGGTGTTGAATCGAATCCCAATTCAGCAAGTGTGGTAATATGAATACCATCACATTTAAGGTCATCAATAATTTTGCGATCGCTTGCTTCTAGTGCAGGTAAATTAGCAGCATGTTTCAAAAGTGCTAATCTGTAAACTAACTCAGATCCCAATGAAGATATTTTGCGTTTAATCTTGATCAGCATGGCATGACTACCTTTAGTACGCTATCGGCTATTTTCGACTTGCTGCCTTAACTCTGCTCTGGGATAAGTATCATCCCAGTATTGGGTACAGAGTTCTGGTCTTTCAGGAGGGTTGGCGGTGTAACAAAAGAATAGTGTTGAGCGTTCTTCTGTGCGGACTGTGCCGTGATGCAAAGCATTTTTCGTATCTACAATAATGACTGTACCTGCTGGGCCTGGGCAGGATTTCCAAGCTGATTTGGGGATGACTGGTTTTACTTCTTCATCATCGATACCCATATAACCTGACTTCCAAAGTTTGTAGAAAAGCCGAATATAATTCCAACTAAACAAGGAAGTTAAAGAGCGGGGAATGTATTCAAAAGGCCCAGTTTTTTCTTCTACATCATTCAAGTAAATAAAGATTTTGATAATGCGGCGGTCTTCAGCATCGCTGTGCCATAGCAGTGTGCCAAACTGATGTTTGCTAGGGAAATCTTTACGTAAATGTACACCATGAAAAGCAATAGGCAGACCAATATAATTTTCGATGAGATTGAGAAGTCTTTTCTCCATTGCCCAGGCATAAAACTCTGGTAAACCTGTAACTGTGTAAATTTGTGGCAACTTTTCGTCTAGATGGTCGTTGTTGGGATTTTCCATCTGAGACAATTGCTGGTAAGCGGCTTTGAGCAGTTCGGAGCTAGAGTTGAAGCCTAAATCTGCCAGTGTTGTGACATAAACACCGTCTTTTTTAAGAGTCTTCAGGATATTGCGATCGCACCCTTCCAATGCTGGCAGATTTCTGCTATGCTTCCAACGAGCTACATAATATTCCAAGTCAGCAGATAATGTAGATAATTTGCGTTTAATTAGATTAAACATGCGGTAAACTCTTTATAGTTTCAATGTCGATTTATCAGTAATTTAGTAGCTTATGGCTTATAGCTCCGTATTTCTTGAGCAGGTATTTCACTTGATTCGGCTAAACTAAATTCTTTAGAAATCATCACGTCAAAAGCACATAAACCGACTAAAGCCAAAAATGGGACTACTGTCTGAATGGCAGACATAGGCCATCTTCTTAAAGCACCTAAGAAAACTTTCAAGTTGACTTCTTTACCGTTTTGCAAAAGCATCCGCCGACAAAACTGCTTAGAATATCCACTCTGCTCCAATTTCAAAATTACTTCGGGTATGTGTTTGTATTGCATTAAAAGTGCAGATTTTGGTTCTTTCTGCCAATAACTCACACCCACAACACATTCCAAATAAGTCTCTTTCGTGACAATTACACGACCATTAGAGGCACAATACCCGGCTAAATATGCTAAGGATATCCAATTATTCTCAGCATCTTGCCAATTTTGTAGAGCGCGTTTCACTAAATCAGTGCGGTAGATTGTCGCAGTCAGAAAAATGACTGCACCGACACTTTTTGAGAAACAATGCTCAAATATAGCTTTCCCATCACCATCACCATCTTCACTATCTATATCAAACCAGCGATTACCAACAATTGTTGGTGGATGAACTGGTTCACCAGTAATTTGGTTCCGACCGGAAAAGTTGAGAAACAACAATGATAAATCTTCATATTGCTTAAGTTTGCTAATCACATAAGCAATGGCTCTATCTTGAATTGGGTCATCATCACCAATCGTCCAAACATATTTTGTTGTAGTAGAATTTAGGCAATACATAATATTTTTGACGACGCCTAAATTTTGAGGATTTTTATTTGATTTAAATGGGATACTGCTAAGTATTATTTGCCATTTTTTAATCACATCCTGAGTATTGTCTGTTGAACAATTATCAGAAACTAAAATTTCACAATCATCTTCAAAACCTTTGATAGCTTGAGCTAACCATGCTAACTGTTTATCCAGTAATTCAGCACGATTATAAGTCGGTATAGCAATGGTCAGTAATTTCTGCATGGTAAAATAGTAGTTAATAAATTGATATATGAATGGTTGCAAGCTATAGCGATGAAGCCCAACGGCAATCTATTTAGCTTTCAGATGGCGAACTCGTTTCCTAATACTGAGATGAGCGCCATAGAATTTAACTCGCTGATTGCAAATAATTTGATGGATGGAATAAGTCCGAATCAATACTATTTGATTCGGAAGCTTAAATTCTTTTTCCGTTGCGGCTAGGCGACTTTAGCTACTTTTTATTCCAGAAGAAATCTTTGTCAATTTGCTCTGTCCGAATTAGATACTCTAGCTGTTTTAAGCGAGTAAATCCTCTAAACAAGAAAGTATCTTCAGCCATGTGTATTTGACTGAATAAATCAAATAGCTGCTGGGCACCAAGTAGAGCATTCCAATCACATTTAAATCCAGGTAGGATTGTGTTGATTTTCTCGAAGGATACGCGATAGCTGCGGTTATCTGCGCCGTTGTTACCAAAGGACAATTTACAATCTGGGAAAACATCAGCAATAATTTCCGCGATTTCTTTAACGCGATAGTTATTTGCTGTATCTCCCACGTTGAAGATTTGGTTATGTACAATGTCTCGTGGTGCTTCTAAGGTGCAGACTATTGCTTTGCAAATATCCAATGCGTGGACTAATGGCCGCCAAGGTGTGCCATCACTAATCATTTTGATTTCTTTGCTAGTCCATGCCAACCCTGCTAAGTTGTTTAAAACAATATCAAAGCGCATTCTGGGAGAAGCACCAAAGGCTGTCGCATTCCGCATAAAGGTGGGAGAAAAGTCATCGTCAGCAAGTGGTGCGACATCTCTTTCTACGAGAGTTTTACATTCGGCGTAGGCTGTTTGGGGATTAACTGCGGATTCTTCTGTGACATCACCTGCGGTAGCGACACCGTAGACACTGCACGAAGACATATATACGAAGCGACGCACACCCATAGCCTTAGCCAGACTAGCTAGACGAACTGAACCTACATGATTAATTTCGTAGGTAATATTAGGTGCCAATTGTCCGGCTGGGTCGTTGGAGAGTTCCGCCATGTGAACTATGGCTTCAATACCTTCCAAATCATCAGGGGTGATGTTGCGGATATCTTTGTTAAGGGTTTTGGGTGTGACTCCACTAGGGTTGTACAGCCAACCAACTTTATAGAAGCCGGTATCTAGACCAATAACTTCATGTCCTCGTTCGATTAACAGAGGCGGTAATAACGAACCTAAATAGCCTTCTGTTCCAGTTACTAATATTTTCATTGTGGTTAATTCCTTTGTATTGATGAGTTAAATTTTTCGTTTAGTAGGGACGCACAGATATTCGCCCTATAGGGTGTTGCATCTAAGAGGGAACCGCTATATTTTTCGTTGGTATGCAATAACTTGACCTCTCTCCAAACCTCTCTCCTAAGAGGAGAGAGGCTTTGAATCTTACTCCCATTCCCTTGTAGGGAAGGGGTTGGGGGTTAGGTCATTGGACTAAAACCAGAAGCGCTATGTCTACGGCTAACAATCATTACATAGTTGCCGACTAGAGCATTGGGTAGCAGGACTCTATAGCAGTTCTTAATTGATGCACTACACTTTTTTCTTGGGAGATGGGTATCTTACCCGTCTCTTGTATTTCCAGGCTGGAAAAGATGCCCACTATACAAGATTCATCCTTTTATTCAGCAGCCCGGAAGTAATAACTATGATATCTATGCAGTAACTACACTCTCTAGATGCGAAAGTTGGGGAATTTCTGCCACAAGCGCTTTGCCGATTTCTAGAGAAGATGTAGCAGCCGGAGAAGGAGCATTGCAAACATGAATGGAGTTTTGACCAGAAACAATCAAAAAGTCGTCTACAAGCTTGCCATCGTTCATTAAGGCTTGAGCGCGGACTCCTGCATGGGTGGGAACTAAGTCTTCTGCTTGGACTTCGGGAATTAGTTTTTGTAAACTTTTGGTGAAGGCTGCTTTGCTAAAAGAACGAATGATTTCTTGAATGCCTTCATCAGCGTGTTTAGCTGCTAACTTCCAGAAACCGGGATAGGTGATGACTTCCAGAAAATCTCGTAAGTCAAAGTCGGTTTTTTTGTAACCTTCGCGTTTGAGGGATAAAACCGCGTTTGGCCCTGCATGGACGCTACCATCAATCATCCGGGTAAAGTGGACACCCAGGAAGGGGAAATCTGGATTGGGAACTGGATAGATTAGTGTTTTGACTAAATGGCGTTTTTCTGGGGTGAGTTCGTAGTATTCTCCCCGGAATGGCACAATTTTGGCTTGGGGTTCAACTTGCCCTAGTTTGGCGGTGCGATCGCTATGCAATCCAGTACAATTAATTACAAAGCGGGTTGCAAAGCTACCTTTGTTTGTTTCCAATACCTGATTTTTACCACTTGGAGAGATTTTCAGGACTTTTGTATTCAGTTGTAAATCTCCACCCTGCTGTTGAATTAGCTGGGCATATTTTAAACAAACTTGCTTGTAATTAACAATACCAGTTGAGGATACGCGAATTCCACCTACACATCTGACGTGAGGTTCAATTTCCTTGACTTCTTCGGGGCTAATTCTCTGGACTTCTATGCCATTGTCTAAGCCGCGTTGGTAGAGATTTTCTAAGCGTGGTAGCTCTTGTTCTTCAGTTGCAACAATTACCTTACCACAAACTTCATGGTCAATTCCATGCTCTTGGCAGAATTCTACCATTGAACGAGAACCATCACGACAAAATTTAGCTTTGAAACTCCCTGGCTTGTAGTAAATACCAGAATGAATTACCCCGCTATTATTGCCAGTTTGGTGAAATGCCCATTGACTCTCTTTTTCTAGTACTAAAATCCGGGCATTAGGATAGCGTTTTCCTAAAGCCAACGCTGTCGAGAGTCCAACTATTCCCCCACCGATAATCGCAAAATCATACATTAGTATTATCGCACTTCAAATTACAGTAAATCTATAAAGTCATTGGGCATTGGGCATTGGGGATTGGTTATTAATTATTCTCCTCTGCTCCTCTACTCCTTTGCTCCCCTGCTCTCCTTACCATACCTTCCAAGGAGCTTGGTTATTTTTCCACAGCCCTTCGAGATAGTTTTTATCGCGTAAAGTATCCATCGGTTGCCAAAAACCATCATGTTTAAAAGCAGATAGCTGTTCCATATCAGCTAGCTTTTCTAATGGTTCTTGCTCCCATACCGTAGAGTCATCAGCAATTAAGTTGATGACTTCTGGTTCTAACACAAAATAACCGCCATTAATCCAAGCTCCATCACCTTCGGGTTTTTCCCGAAAGCTGGTGATTTTAGTTTGCTCATATCCTAAAGAAATAGCACCAAAACGTCCGGCTGGTTGAACGGCTGTGAGTGTTCCTAAGCTATTTTGTTCTTTGTGAAACTTAACTAGCTCGGTGATATTAATATTACTTACACCATCACCATAGGTAAAGCAAAAAGTCTCATTACCAAGATGTTCGCTGATTCGCTTTAAGCGTCCGCCTGTCATTGTATTATCACCCGTATTTACTAAGGTGACACGCCAGGGTTCAGCATAACCAGAATGCACGTTCATCTGGTTAAAGCGCATGTCAAAGGTAACATCTGACATGTGTAAGAAGTAGTTAGCAAAATACTCTTTAATGATGTAACCTTTATAACCGCAACAAATGATGAAATCATTAATGCCGTGGGCAGAATATGTTTTCATTATGTGCCAGAGAATTGGTTTACCACCAATCTCAACCATCGGCTTGGGTCTAATACTGGTTTCTTCACTGAGGCGTGTACCAAGACCTCCAGCCAAAATCACCGCTTTCATGCAATTACCTCGGAGATTTGTAGGGATATGATTATTTGACTTTTGCGAGATGAAGAGGATGCACTTCAAGGGAGAAAAATGTATTTCTGATTTCTGTTTCTCCGTCAATAATCTAACTGTAATTTCCGATGAAATTATAAAGGAAAGATAAATTAAAATCTTTTCTATATAAAAGCTCTATGAATATCTATAAATACAGAAATAAATTACTCATATCATGTCCGCTTGATTGCTTATTAAACCGGAAGAACCCCACCCCCGCCAAAGCTACGCTTTGTCTCCACTCCCGAAGAGCCTACGGTGTACACACAAGTCTATATCTTTCTTTATTAATGAATCTCGCACTGTGTTTTGATCCCGCCTCGGAATGAATTCCGAGTCTCATAGCCCAAGTCCACTTTCAGTGGAGTTTCGCTATCAGCCCTGAACTTCAGTTCTGGGCGGGA
>NZ_JAVRCS010000054.1:0-35683 GCF_034530635.1 Nostoc sp. EspVER01 | reverse complement strand
TAATTCTCTGCCTTGCCCTTCTTTACTTCCTCAATATTAGACCTGAATCCTTACGTAAAACTTTTACCCCAGTAGCACGGTAACTTCTCAAGCTGATTGGAGGTAAAATAAACAACAACTTTTAAAATAAGTTCAATCTGCTTTATAAACCCTTTGCTTTTAGTTGCGAATGTAGGAAATATGGCTTTGTACTTTTTCATTTTTCCGTGTGTTTGTTTCATCACTGGCTATTTTTTATTCAAAAATAGAAATAATGAAATCTCACATTTAGTGACTGTATTTGCAGCTATCAGCCTGATTGTGGGTTTAATGTTAGCTCCTTGGCAGATTTTACTTCTACTATTAACTCTTATTCTTATCAGTACAAGCTACGAGTATTATACAAGCAAAGTAGTCAGCAGGGAAACACAATATACACAACAGCCAGTTCCCAAATCGGAACCAGATTATCACTTAATCTACCGTGGAGCTTCCTATCGTCATGACCTCAATGGCAAATTAGATGGGGAAATCACACCATCAGTAACCCATAAGTTGAGCTTTCGAGGATGTACTTATTTTGTTAGCGCCGATATTAATGCCCAATCGACTGGAATCATTACACCACAAGCAACTCATAAGTTGAGCTTTCGGGGAAGCACCTATTCTATAAATAGAACTACACACAGAGATATTAAAGAGCAAGGTAGTTAGAAACTTGGTGCAAGTCTCTGAAAGTTTACATTTTATTGGCTCATACCTTCCAAATCCAAGAGGCGATGTCTACAATAGGCTATGACGATCGCTAATACTACACTATCAATGAGGTACTAAGTGATTTCTCACAAAGAATATACCCAGGTTGACGAGTTTCGACTTCGCTCAACTCTCGATCCTTTAGTTGGTTGAGCGGAGTCGAAACCAACGGCGACGGTAGATTTATTAACGGAAATTGCCTTAGTGCTATTTATGCCAAATTCTGCTGTAGCACCTACAATTTAATGTAATTATAAGACTTCATGCCCAGCAATATGCGATACCAGTGTAGAGCCTAGCAGCGATCGCACATCCTCGACTATTGTTTACTGAACTCAATACTGTTTAATTATGCGATCGCTATAAATCATAACCATTTTAAGAAATACCTAATACATATACTTTGATAAATGGTATTGATATATGGCTTTGTCAAGATTCCTAGACGGACAAATAATGTTAAAAAATAAGAAAATATTCTCGAAACTACTGTTGACAAAGTTTATTTTTTATATGAGGGGAGTGGAACTTCCTTGGTAAAAGAGATATCTAGTTAGTTTGATTCTTAACTATTCACTCCTTGGGGAGGCGGTTAGTCTCCAGAAATAGACAACATATTTTTAACCTGTAAAATTATGTGGAAATCAAAGTTAATATTTAGATTAGTACTGTCGGCTGCGGCGATCGCCACTAGTGTGCAACTAAATTCAGCGAGTGACTATGCTATGGCTCAAAATGCATCTTCCACTCCAACTGTTGAATCTGGGCAACAAAATCAAGCTTTAGAAGATGCCAAGGTTGCTATGGCAGGGGTTGGCATAGGAGCGATCGCAGGCTTACTCATTTCTGGTTTATGGTATCAGAAACGTCGTTACCAAAAAATCCAGTCACGTGCCAAAATAAACCGCTTTCGTGAAGAGTTTCTCTGCGGCTCTTTAGCAGATTATTACTTATCTAATTCTAAAGCAAATTCTTCACCTACAAATTCTCGGAAAACTTTACCAACACCCACTAAAGAAGAATCCCCTACTTCTGAGGAAACTTTAGTAACGCCAACTAAAGAAGAAATATCCGATCCCTCTACTTCTGAAACAAATAATCTAGCAGCAGAACCTACGCCAGCTACAGCATCTAATTTCTTATCTGACTCCTACCACAAGTTAATCGAGGAAATTGTTAATACCGCCCTCAATGGTCAAATCAGTTCTAAAGAGTATATATATCGCCAATTAGTAGAAATTGTGAGTAGTGGTAATGGTGAAATCTTTGAACGCTGTTTGAGCGATCGCTTGCATTCTACCCAATCTGAACTACATAAAGTAATAAATTCTCCGAGTTTATTCCAAAAAGAGACTCCTGAGTTAAAGAAAGCCCGTTTAAATCGTACTTTGAAGGTATTACAAAGTATTCAAGAGGAATGGGAAAGAGTCCAAAAACAAAAACTAAATTAAGCTTTAGTTAACCCAACTGTGCAACAAATTCTCACGGACTGAAAAGCAAGAAGCTTTTCAGTCTTGTTACAAAACCGAACTAACATTATTAAATTTAATCGTTTCGCTGGAACATCAGCGAAACGATTGACGTTATCTCAATCATTTAAACAGGAAAGTATCTCCGAATTCGATCCAATTTTACCTTTACTAGGTACATTGAAATTTGATAAATCTGATGTAGGAGAAAACCACGATCAATATCTCCAGCAAACTTTGCAGCAGGAGTTAATAATTGACGAATAAAGTCTTTATAGATACATCTGGGTGGGCTAATTTATTTATTGCAACTGAATCCTACCATGAACAAGCTGGCTTTATTCGTATGCTGAAGTCAGAATAAGTAATAATAAAAGGCATTCCTTAAGATATGCCCTTTATTATTAAAAATCTCTAACCCGTTAACCTACGCTCCAACAGCTTCCTTCGCGGCGTACAACACCTCAGCATTGATTTCTTTGAAACCGCGATCGCGCGCAAATTTTTCAGTATTACGCTTCACTTTGCCGCGAACAAATCCCGGAATCTTATTCAATTCTGCTTGACCATCTTTTGTCCAATTCAAATCAGAATCAGCAGAAATTCCTCTAGTAATAACTTCTTTGGTATCATGACCACCGAAGATTTCTAACAGGTGATCTTCCATTCCCAAAGTGAAGGAATTGTAGATCAAATCTGTAATCTGATTCGTCCCTTCATAACCCATAAATGGTTTGTAACCAATGGGGAAGTTTTGGACGTGGATTGGTGCAGCAATTACGCCACAGGGAATATCTAAGCGTTTACCAACGTGGCGTTCCATTTGCGTGCCGAAAATGGCAGAGGGTTCGACACGAGCGATCGCATCCCCAATTTCCCCATGATCTTCAGAAATTAGCACTTCATCGCAATACTCGCTAACTTGTTCGCGGAACCAATCGGCATCATATTTACAATAAGTACCAGCCCAAACAACATGAATCCCCATTTCTCGCGCCAGAATCTTGGTAATAGCGGCGGCGTGCGTGTTGTCGCCAAAAACTACAGCTTTTTTGCCAGTCAAGTTTTGACAGTCAATGGAACGGGAGAACCAAGCAGCCTGAGATACATGCAAGGTTTGCTCATTGATGAAGTTTTCGTAGTCAACTTCTGCACCTTGAGCGTTAATTACCTGCTGAATCTTGCGAATACAACGGGCAGTTTCCACTACACCCATTGGAGTAATGTCTATATAAGGTGTGCCAAATTGTTCTTCCAGGTAACGAGCTGTAGTCAAACCGAGTTCGCGGTAAGGCACCAAGTTAAACCAGGCTTGGGACATCTTTTTCAAGTCATTTACCGAAGCACCTTCAGGAATTAAGGTATTTACCTCAATTCCCAAGTCAGCCATCAGCCGTTTGAGTTCGGTGCAGTCGTGATTATTGTGGAAACCGAGGGTGGTAGTACCGATAATGTTAACCGAGGGTTTTGCTGTTTTCCCCTCAGCCAATTCGCCGCGCTTCCGAGCTTTTTCAATGTAGTATTGGACGATTTGATCCAAAGTGCGATCGGCGGCTTGTAGTTCGTTGTAGCGGTAATGGTTCACATCCGCCAGCATTACATCTCCTTTCGCTTCCAACTGCGCCCGTTCGACAAAATTGTGCAAATCCTCTTGCAAAATGCTGGAGGTGCAGGTGGGAGTTAACACAATCAAATCTGGGTGTTCTTCGGCATCCTTGCGGACGATGTTATCTACTACCTTTTCTTGGGAGCCGCGTGCCAAAACGTTGCGATCGACGACACTGGTTGTCACCGGAGTAAAATCCCTCTCCCGCGATAGCATAGAGCGCATGACGTTAAAGTAGTCATCGCCAATGGGGGCGTGCATGATCGCATGAACATTTTTAAAAGAACTAGCGATTCGCAGAGTGCCGATGTGGGCTGGGCCAGCATACATCCAGTAAGCCAATTTCATGTTTGTGTCTCCCTTTTAAACTCAAATAACTAAGTAAGTGGGCGTAAAAAATATAAGATAGAGCTTACCACCAACCCCTTCGGTGCGTAGTTTACCTCCGTAGGCATCGCCCAGCGTGTCGTTGCTAGAGAAGGGGAGAGGTTTGGAGAGAGGTATTATCTTTAATTCAGCCCATTTACTTATAAGTGCTTGATTATTAAATCGTTTCTGATTTTCTCAAACCTGCTGGCTGAAAAAAAATAAGGTTTGTTGCGGGTTTTAGGTGAGGCTATATGGCTGGAACCTTTTTACTGCTTGGGATACAGCTATCAATTTCAACAACATTTCTGTTGGTTTTGTAAAAAAATCTTAATGTTTCACTAAATTAGACCTAACAAAAACAGCCCCTTCCCTACTAGCCTTGGAGAGTAAAATTCAAAGCCTCTCTCCTTTTAGGAGAGAGGTCAGAAGTCCTTCATTCCCTAGTCGGCAGCGTTTTTACCTAATTCGCTAAGATGTACACAAGCTCATTTTCACAACAATTATGGTGAAATATGGTGAAAACACCCTCCCAGATTTGGACAATTCCTCCTTTGGAAAATGGCGACAAACTCACCCGCTACGAATTTGAGCGTCGCTACAATGCCACCCCTAACCTGAAAAAAGCTGAATTAATCGAAGGGATTGTCTATCTTATGCCAGCTGCTCTGCGTTTCCGAAGTCACGGTCAACCGCATGGTTGGATTTTGACATGCCTTGGTACTTACGAAGCTGCAACTCCTGGTGTAGCGTTGGGAGTTGAACCTACCGTCCGCTTAGACTTAGATAACGAACCTCAACCCGATGCTGTTCTGTTGATTGAACCGGAAGCAGGTGGTCAAACGCGGCTGAGTGAAGATGATTATATTGAAGGTGCGCCAGAGTTAGTTGTGGAAATTGCTGCTAGTAGTGCGGCTATCGATCTTCATGGCAAAAAACAGGCTTATCGTCGCAACGGTGTCAAAGAATATATTGTTTGGCAAGTTTTAGACCAAAAATTGACTTGGTTTTCTCTGGAACAGGGTGAATATGTGGAATTAATACCTGACAATGAAGGCATTTTGCGAAGTCGGGTATTTTCAGGGTTGTGGTTAGCGGCGACAGAATTATTAGCAGGTAATATGCAGGGTGTGTTGAAGGTTTTACAAGCAGGTTTGTAGTCTGCTGAACATGAGGATTTTATCAAGAAATTGGGTAGTGATTAACCCTTTCTAAATAGGGAAAGTATCTTATACAAATTCTGTAGTATATAGTTAATTCAGCAGATATTTCAGGATTTTTTGTACCCATCATAATAATTAATGGCTTTCGTTGTTACATCATAGTGTGATAGGAAGACTTAAGTCCTGATTTTGTTTGCGTAGTATCTCGTCAGAGAGGACTAAAGTCCTCACTACAAACCATGAAGATTTTGACGGTAATTATATTATTTTAATTATCCACTTTTTCAAGAGAAAAAATGCTGCTTCACCACATCTAAGCGTGAACAGTTCCAATAATCGATATGGGAAATAATCAAACCATCAGAGTTAAGACCTAATTCACTCCAACCAGGAATAGAGATCCGTGGCTTCCAGGGAAGAGGAGTATTCCAACTGAGTGTCCACTCAGCTTTTATTGTGTCTCCTAAACGTTGAATATTATGTAAGTCCATCTTGGGATTTAAAAACCAAGTTTGGATAAAATTAATCATTTCTTTGTAACGTTTAACACCACGAAATTTATTCAGCGGGTCTTGAAAATAAACTTCTGGGGCATAAATGCTGTAAGTTTGATTAATTGGGAATCTTTGATAGTCTTCTTTGAGTATTTTAATGATATCCATGATAAATAAATATATCTGTAAATTGGTTTAATATCAAAACTTAAAAATAGAAATTAACCCTCATTCCATAAACGTTCTAACTGACGCCGCCAAGCAGTTAGGACTTCTTCTCGCCCTTGTGAAGTTTGATTTATTTCGCCCATCATTCCTTCAGCGTAAAAACGTTCTAAGCTTTGCATGGTAGCTTGCAGAGATTGTCCTTGCTGTTTTGCTGCCTGAATAATTTGCCGGATGCGGCTTTCAACTAGTTGATTAAAGACATTATCTAATCTAGCCTGATGTAGAGATACAAGTCGGTTGATTGCATTGGACAAATCTGCACTCACTAAAGTATCACTGTGATGTTGAAATACTCCCCAAATTACCCCTTCATACAAAGCGTAACGTACTTCTTGAGTATCATCAAAGTTGGCTTCTAGAAACTGTTCTAAAAAGGGTTGGGCTTCTTGGATGGGCAGAATAGGCAGTAAAACTCGCAGCCAAGTATTATCTTCGGAAAGCAGCACCAACAGCCGAAAAGTAGAAGTGTCTACTTGCCACGATCCGGGAGCAGTCGTAGCAACAGCCGATGTGTCAAATAACTCTGTGAGCGTACCCGCAATTTCTTCAGGTGTCATAACCTTATATTTATATCTAGCCTCTAGATTAGCGCAGAGGTGCATCAACTTATTCACTAGAATAGACTTCTTGGCATTTGTCCGGAAAAGGGGGAAAGGTTTGTTATTTTCCCTTTCCCCTTTAACATGCACCCTTTTCCCACCTCTTGCAAAAAGAACTTTTGCAAGAGGTCTATTGCTTGTTTATCCAGTCTGAAAACACAGTGGGGGCGCACAGCTATGTGTACGCCCCCACGAATGAATGTATTCCACTGTATTGAAATATCTGATTTAAATAAGCGAATTGCTCAAAAATACGATGCCGATCGCACACAAAGCAAAACCAGCAAGGCTGATTTTCCAGGGTAAAATTCGGTTTATTTCTCCCATACCCATCCCAACACCAATTTCTCTAGAACTCATGGCAACGGCAAATAGAGTTAAGGTAATACCTAGTATATAGGCAACTACTGATATCGTTCCTGCACTAACAATAGATTCAGCATTAGCGTAACCCTGAAATAAACCAGCACTGATGCCCATCAGAGCAAGCACCAGAAAGTTTAGTTGATTTGGCATCATCAGCATAGTACCAAAAACAATGGTAGAAATGGCGATCGCTATTTCTGTGCCTGGTAAATTTAGCTGAAATATATGAATTACAATGCCCAAAACTGTTGCCAAGACAAAACATCCAGCGATCGCAGCACCACGAACAAACACAGATGAGAGTAAGCCAATTGCAACAATACCAACTAAACAATTTAAACTAATTACTGGATCTGCCAATCCCCAGACAAAGGCTTCCCAGGCGTTAGAGATGTTATGGTCAAATGGTGTTCCACTCAATGAACTCAGTAAGCTAATTAAAATTAAAGCTGCGATCGCCCCAACATGGCAATCCATCAACTTTGAGGTCTTAAGTTCCCCCCAAGCACGGGATTCTGATAATTGAGTCTTGAACATCGCTATATACCAAATTAGTTTTTAGGTAATTTATACTACCCACCTACCCCAAAAAACTAACGTGGTAATTACCCTAAATCGTACTACCTTCATAAAGTTATGTAAAGCCGCAGTTGTAGAAAAAGCACTGAATACAGCAATTCGAGCAATCTCTTAGGCTAGTAGATAAAAAACTTTGCAATTAAGTGCATATTTTCTTTTTTATAAATTCGCTAATTAAATATATATAAAAGGTTATCTTGATATTTTTATGACGATGCTATCAACCAAATTTTTAATGATTTGGGCATCTGTTTTACTTAAACTTTCCAACTCAATTCTATTGTTTTCTTGTGGGTTACTAGAATCGCAACTATATATACGACGACTCAAGCCTACGGGACTATTCTCGTAAAATGTTGTATAGAATACACACGCTGCGACATACGATCCAATCGGACTAGGGTGGCTTTTATCGGAACTGTAAAGGTTTAATTTCGGATTTGCTTCTTGAACTTTTTGCCAAGCTATTCCCACAGGTGCAACTTTAGCTTTCAGTTCTTGAGCAATGTTCATGTAAGCATCAGTCAATATCTGTTGCGTTTCTGGTTGATTTTGCTTTGCCCAAGTCAAGTAAAACACTGTTTGGGAATTAACTCGCTTAATCTCAGCATCAAACAGAGTAGCGTACTTGTACATTTCCTTGGGATTAGTAATTGGTAAAGTACTTTGCTCTTGCAGTACTACGTAATCCCATCGTTTTGCTTTCAAAAGTCTGAGTGCTTTACCACGTTTCCAGTGGTTTTGAAGTGTAGCTCCACCAATCACAACCATTTCAGTTTCTAACTTTTTAGGTTCTTTTGCTGAAGCAGCCAACTGTTGTGTTAACCAAGGAAGATCGTTGAAATATGTATAGCTGTTGCCAATAAATAAAACTCTGATTACCTGCTGTTCAGCTACGGGGAAAGAATTTGTCTGAATCTGCCTTGCTAGCATTTGAAACAAGGCAATCATCAGAAAGAGGAATAAACATACATATACTATGTTGATTATATTGGTGTTGCTCATCATCTCTAAAACCTTTGCAGTATAACTTATTCTTGGACAAGATTTTTTTGGCAATAGTTCTGGTTATTGATGAGTATATGAAAGTTTTTCCCAAGATATTGCAAATTTTCCCTGCTTCGACTGGTTTGTTGTGAAGGTGGTACAACTTTGCTGGGTGACACTATATGCAATTGATAAATTTCCCTGCGCGGCTAATCTATACTCACTCTGTGCTTTATCTAAATCTTGTAACTGATCATAATTTATTTATGGTGTGAGCCGGAACTGATAAATCAATATGCACGATGTTGTGAAATTATCAGGCAGGATTTTTTTATGAACTTTTATAAAAAATTGGCTGGCTCTGCATAAAACTTGTGCGTCCAGCGTAAAGTAAACAGGTACTAGCTTGATGAATATGAATTATCGTTTACTTGATCTAGCATTGCCTAACCGTTGTTTAGAAACTACTGCTGATTATTATTCGCCAGAAATATTCTCTTAATCCCAATGGGAAAATCGTGGACAGCAGAATAATGAATAATTGCTTACCCCGAATTTTTGATTAGATACGAAAACTTTTCAAACTGCTGAAATTCTGACTTAGAAAATTCTTCTTCAAAGAGTAAGACTTTCAGGGTTTAAAACTTGATCGCACACAATCGCGGAAAATTATATTATGTCCAGACTAATTGTTTCTTTACCCCCATTCTTAGGCACTTCTGGTTCCGATCTAGTGGTGGGACAAGAGGATAACGCAATCCCAGCAATTGGAATTGAGGTTCTAAAAAACGGAGTCATCGATACTCAAGCAGGTAACGATACTATCGAGGGTAGTGGCACTGGCGGCGACGACACTGACGCTGGTGGCACAGGCACAGGCATTGCTAACAGTGGCATCATCAATGCAGGGAGTGGAGACGATACGATCTCTGGCACAGGCAGTGGTGGTTCCGGGTATAGAAACTTTCAACCTGGTACAGGAATCTCTAACACTCAGGGTGGTTACATTAATGGAGAAGACGGAAAAGATTTGATCAAGGGAACCGGAACGGGAGGTGACGGAAATGGTGGAATAGGCCTCCAAAACACTCAGGATAGCCGCATTGATGGAGGATTTGGGGATGACTCTATCGAGGGAACTGGAAGTGGAGTATTTGAGGGGAATGCTATAGGAATCTCTAACACTGAGGGCAGCAACATTAATGGACGAGAAGGGAACGATTCCATTAAGGGAACTGGAACTGGTGGAACTAGTAGTACTGGAGGAGAAGGTACAGGTATCTTCAACAGTGGTGGTAGCAACATTAATGGAGAGAAAGGAAACGATTCTATTGTTGGTATCGGCAAGGGGAGTGATGCAAGCGAAGAACCTTTTAGATCGTACTATGCGGGTAGGGGTATAGGCATCTCCAACAGCAAGGGTAGCACGATCGCTGTTGGGCAGGGAAACGACTATCTCTCTGGCACAGGCACAGGCGGTGCAGGGTTCTACGCTGATGACCCTTTTGGGCAAGGGCCAGTGGAGCTTGCACCTGGTGTAAGTATAGGCATTGTTAACAGTGGCACAATCAATTTAGGCGATGGCAACGATACCCTCATTGGCAGTGGCATTAGTCAAGGCACAGGTATTCTTAATACTGATGGCATTATTTATCAAGGGGCAGGAGATGATATCCTTACTGGCTATGGCGCCAGCGTTGGTATTCAAGGCGGCACGATTGATGGCGGAAACGGTAAAGATGAATTCAAAGCCCGTCGAATTGATGCTAACGGTAATACTGTTTTAGACCAAGAGGGTGCTATTGCCGATGTCTTGATTAAGGGTGGAGGTGGCAACGATATATTTGATGTTGGTTACGGTAATGCCACGCTCGATGGTGGATCGGGATCGGATAAGCTAATTCTGTCTAATTTCAAAAGTGATTATATTATTACGGGTACAGGCAGCCCCAACAATTACACCATTAAGCGGGATCAATTTACCTTGAATGTCTTGAATGTTGAGGAAATTGCCTTTAGTGGCGTTCCTCTACAGCAAAATGTACTTGGGACAGTGAATTAAGAATTTCCAACAAATAAATTATCCAATCTTGTGGAGTGGGATGAGGGCTTGATAACCGCAGCAGTCGGTTATCTCAAGTGCAACAAGAACACTTCACTTTTTGTAGTGCTAAAAATTACCCAAAGTTAGCACTACAAAGAGTAATATCATGTTCGCTTGATTACTTACTAAACCCGAAGAACCCCACCCCACCAAAGCTACGCTTCGTCTCCCCTCCCGAAGAGCCTATGGTGTACACACAAGTGCTTTCCACATACGTTTCAACTCTTTTATCCACATTTTTGTCAGATGTCAGAGTTAAGCTGTCATACTTACCGATATTCCGCCCAGAACTAAAGTTCAGGGCTAATAGCTGAAGTCCACTTCAGTGGACTGAATAATCAATTTAGTCCACTTAAGTGGACTTGGGCTATGAGACTCGGAATTTATTCCGAGGCGGGATGGGAACGCAGTGCGAGATTTATTAATAAAGATATGGCTGCGACAAGACTTGTGTATACACGGTAGCCCTACCGGGGATTGAAACAAAATCCCTCAATACTTTAGAGTTAATAATAAACTCAACTTCAAAGCGCGATCGCAATGACTGATAAAGAACTCAAACATCTAATTGAGAGTAATGCTAAAACAGTCCAAGCTATGTTAGATGAAATGGCGGAAGCACGACAAGAACGCCAAGAACTCCGAGAAGGAATGCTTCAAATCCAGAATGCAGTAGCACAATTAACGAATATACAAGAGAGAATAACCAATCTACTAATTTCTATTGATGGCGATCGCCCCACAATTCTTAAAAAACTCTCAGCACTGGAAACTAAGCTCGATCAGTTATTGCAGCAAAACCCAACGGATGAGTTAGGGTAAACACTCATAATAATGCCTAGACGTGTTGAAACAACATTTATTTTCCTTAAACAGTCGATAATGTAAATAAATGTAAAAAAATCTCAGGCAGGATAAAAGCATCTATGCGTGTAATTTTAATGACTGGTAAAGGCGGCGTGGGCAAAACTTCCGTCGCTGCTGCAACTGGGCTGCGTTGTGCGGAACTAGGCTATCAGACGTTGGTTTTAAGTACAGATCCCGCCCACTCCCTTGCAGACAGTTTTGATATGGAACTGGGACACGCACCCCAAAAAATCCGTCCAAATCTGTGGGGTGCTGAACTGGATGCGCTGCAAGAACTGGAGGGAAACTGGGGTGCTGTGAAACGTTATATTACCCAAGTTTTACAGGCAAGGGGTTTAGATGGCGTACAAGCGGAGGAATTGGCAATTTTACCAGGGATGGATGAGATTTTTGGTTTGGTAAGGATGAAACGCCATTACGATGAAGGTGAGTTTGATGTTTTAATTATCGACTCAGCCCCCACCGGCACAGCACTGCGTTTGCTGAGTTTACCTGAAGTCGGTGGCTGGTATATGCGCCGTTTCTACAAACCATTTCAAAACATCTCGGTAGCACTTCGACCCCTAGTTGAACCTTTGTTTAGACCAATTGCTGGTTTTTCGCTACCTGATAAAGAAGTAATGGATGCACCTTATGAGTTTTATGAACAAATTGAAGCTCTGGAAAAAGTATTAACAGATAATACTCAAACCTCAGTGCGTCTTGTCACTAATCCCGAAAAAATGGTGATTAAAGAGTCACTTCGTGCCCATGCTTATCTGAGTTTATATAACGTTGCAACAGATTTAGTCGTGGCGAATCGGATTATTCCAAGTGAAGTCCAAGATCCATTTTTCCAACGTTGGAAGGAAAGCCAGGAGCAATATCGCCGAGAAATTCATGATGATTTTCACCCTCTGCCTGTGAAAGAAGTTCCCCTATTTTCTGAGGAAATGTGTGGATTAGCTTCATTAGAACGCCTGAAAGAAACTCTTTATAAAGATGAAGATCCAACTCAGGTTTATTACAAAGAAACAACTCTTAGAGTAGTGCAAGAGGAAAACCAATACAGCTTAGAACTTTACTTACCGGGTATTCCTAAAGACCAAGTTCAACTCAGTAAAACTGGAGACGAATTAAACATTACTATTGGCAACCATCGTCGTAACTTAGTTTTGCCACAAGCCTTAGCAGCACTACAACCAGCCGGAGCAAAGATGGAAAATGACTATCTAAAAATCCGCTTTGCTTAGAACACACGAGTTTAATTTTGTTGAACATTAGTCTGTCAACAAAAAGTTAAAACTAAAAAGCAAGAAATTTCTCTTGTAGCTAGTACAGACGCAATCTTTTTAGCGTCTGTTTTTATGATATTTTGGTGAATTTTAATAAAAGCCAAAAAAATATTTTTATTAATGATTTGACCGTAGTTTTACTGAAGACAAAATGATGAAATAAATTTCACAATGTCTTTAGATTTAATTATGCCAGTTTTCAAATTATTAATTTATTTTGCTATAAACAATGACCTCTAATCCTGAACAAGATTTGCCCTTATGTAGCGATGAAGAAAGTTTACTACGCCGCATTACAAACCGTATCCGACGCAGCTTAGAGTTAGAAGAAATTATCACAGTGACAACAGCAGAAGTGCGATCGCTATTAAAAACTGATCGAGTGATGATTTACAAATTTCATCCCGATGGTAGTGGTCAAGTGATAGCTGAATCGATTAATAAAAATTGTTTGCCGTCGCTACTGGGGTTAAATTTTCCCTACGATGACATCCCATCCGATGCCCGTGAACTATTTATCAAATCACGGGTGCGTTCTGTTGTGAATGTTGAGACTAAAGAGATTGGTCAAATTCACCTGTGTGACTTGGATAATGGAGAAACTATCTCAGAGGAGATCCATTACCGCCCTGTAGACCCATGCCATATTGAATATTTGACGGCAATGGGGGTAAAATCTTCTGTAGTAGCGCCTATTCTCTATCAAGAGCAACTTTGGGGGTTGCTAGTTTCTCATAATTCTGAAGCGCGTTTGATTTCAGAATATGAGCTAGAAGCAATACAAATGGTAGTCGAGCAGCTGTCAATAGCGATCGCTCAAAGTACCCTTCACACTCAAGTTCGCAAAACAGCCGAACGAGAAGCGATCGTTAACCGCATTGCTACCCTACTACATTCACTACCAACAATTGTCTTACAGCCAGCCCTAGAAGCGGCTGTTGCTGCCTTTGACGGTGTTGGTGGCAGGCTTTGCATTAGAAATGAAGCTCTTGATTTCCACAATGGCAACGTCACCAGCTTAACAGAATGCTTAATACCAGGAAATACTTGTATCAAGCTTTATATCTGTGGACAGCAACCTGTAATGCCAGAACAAACTATATATCCACTGATCGAGCAGTATAGTGTCTGGCAAGAATACTACAAGTCTAGTAAATACGATGTTTGGGCGATTTCAGATATATATAACACTCCTGGCTTGCGAAGTTTACAAGTCGCTTTTCAACCAACTAAAATTCGCAGCGTGTTGATGATCCCACTCCAGTATCGTCAGCAGTTGTTGGGCTACTTAAGTATTTTCCGCAATGAAGTAGACATAGAAACTTTATGGGCGGGGCAGCATGAGAGCGATCAAAGACAACTGTACCCCCGACGATCCTTTGAGGTTTGGCGCGAATCTAAAACAGCACAAGCTCAAAAATGGACAATTGAAGAGATTGAACTGGCTAGAAATCTTGGTAAACATTTTGCTTCAGCAATCCAGCAGTATGAATTATACCAACAAGTGCAAACCTTCAATGAAAATTTAGAAAAACAAGTTAGAAGACGCACCGCTGAGTTACAACGCACAGCTGAACAAGAACAAGCTGTGTTTAAAGTTATTGCTGAGATTCGAGAATCTTTAGACACAAATACGATTTTTCAGACGACAACTAAAGAAGTTTGTCAATTAATCAAAGCCGATCGCGTTTCTGTTTATCGTTTCGATTCTAGTTGGGGTGGTGAATTTGTCGGGGATTTCGAGGCTGCTAGTCCATACTGGTCGAATGAGTCGGAACTGGGTATTAATACAATTTGGAATGACACCTATTTACAAGATACAGAAGGAGGACGTTACCGCCACAATGAAACATTTGCAGTCGATGACATTTACAAGATGGGGTTTACTCAGTGTCATATCGACAATCTAGAGCAGTTTCAAATTCACGCTTTTGTGCTTGCGCCGATTTTTGTTGGGCAAAAACTTTGGGGTTTGCTGGCAACTTATCAACACACTGGCCCCCGGCAATGGAAAACTTCTGAAGTCAATTTTCTCAGTCAGATTGCGGCTCAAATGGGCGTAGCACTTCAGCAAGCTGATTTACTCACTCAGACACAACAGCAGACATTAGATTTGCAACAAGCAGCAGAACAACAACGGGTATTGTTTGAAGTTGTGGCGAAAGTTAGGGAATCTCTCGATCTAGATGCGATTTTTCAGACAACTACTCAAGAAATTTGTAAATCATTACAAGCAGATCGAGTTGCAGTCTACCGATTCGAGGCTGATTGGAGTGGTGAATATATCGCCGAGTTTGTGGGTGATAGTTGGATAAAGTTAGTAAATTCTAATACTAATACAGTTTGGCAAGATAGCTATTTACAGGAAACCCAAGGTGGGCGATATCGTCACAATGAAACCTTTGCAGTTGATGATATCTATGAAGTTGGCCACTCTCAATGCCACGTTGCAGTTTTAGAGCAAATTCAAGCAAGAGCTTATGCGATCGCACCTATATTTATCGGGCAACAGCTATGGGGCTTATTAGCAGCTTACCAGAATTCTGCACCCCGCCATTGGGAAGCTTCGGAAATTAAGTTTATTACTCAAATTGCCAATCAGCTTGGGGTTGCACTCCAACAAGCGCAATTACATAATCAAACCAAAGAGCAGACTCAAAAGCTGGCTCAAGCTTTGCATGATTTACAGCAAACTCAAACCCAACTGATCCAAACTGAGAAAATGTCCTCATTAGGTCAATTGGTAGCTGGTGTAGCTCACGAAATTAATAACCCGGTGAACTTCATTTATGGCAACATCAATCATGTCAACGATTACACTAAAGATTTACTTGGTATATTAGACCTCTATTTGCAAAATGCTCCCAACCCTAGCTCTGAGATTCGCGATCGCGCACTTGATATCGACTTAGAATTTATCATTGAGGATTTGCCCAAAACTCTATCTTCCATGAAAATTGGGGTCGATCGCATCCGGCAGATTGTCTTAGGTTTACGGAATTTCTCTCGCCTTGACGAAGCAGAAAAAAAACCAGTTGATATTCATGAGGGCATTGATAGCACCTTGCTAATTTTGCAGCATCGCTTGAAAGCAAAACCAGAAAGTCCAGCGATTCAATTAGTCAAAGAATATACTAACCTTCCTTTAGTAGAGTGTTATGCTGGGCCGCTAAATCAGGTATTTATGAATGTTTTAAGCAATGCGATCGATGCTTTAGAAGATTACACACAATCTCAATCAAAATCTCATAGCAGTCAAATTACTATCCGTACTGCTCTTGGAGAACTTGAAGGCAATATCAAGAGCGTAGTAGTTCGCATTGCAGACAATGGGCCAGGAATACCCGAAGCTTTCAGAGCAAGAATTTGCGATCCATTTTTCACAACTAAGCCAGTGGGAAAAGGCACTGGCTTGGGTTTATCAATTAGTTACCAGATTATTGTAGATAAACATGGTGGTGTGTTGAAATGTGATTCTCAGCCGGGGTTAGGTACAGAATTTTGGATTGAAATTCCGATTAAACAAATTCGTCATTAGTCATATCATGTTCGCTTGATTGCTTATTAAACCCGAAGAACCCCACCCCGCCAAAGCTGTGCTTTGTCTCCTCCCCGCCTGCGGGGAGGGGGTTGGGGGTGGGGTTATTTTATTATGGGTAATTTGCCGGACATGATATCATTTGTCATTGGCAAAGACTTTTACCTTTAGCTAAACCGTATTGCTCGATCTCTGACTTTTTGAAGAAGTTGGGGATCTAAATCAGGGTTAAAAGACATTTCATTCTAGAGTAATATCATGTCCGCATAATTATTTATTCTAATCACAGTCATTGCACCCCACACGCCAGATACTCCACTTGGGGAGACCCCATCGCCCTTGGCGTCTAAGACCGCACTGGCTCCCCTTAATCCCCTCTCCCCGCTCTTCGGGACTACGGTGTACACACAAGTCGAAAAATCCTCTACAGTGAAACTGTCACGCCCACCCATATCCCGCCCAGAACTGAAGTTCAGGGCTGATAGCGAAACTCCACTGAAAGTGGACTAAATAATTAATTCAGTCCACTTTCAGTGGACTTGGGCTATGAGACTCGGAATTCATTCCGAGGCGGGATCAAAACACAGTGCGAGATTCATTAATAAAGAAAGATATAGACTTGTGTGTACACCGTAGGCTCTTCGGGAGGGGAGACAAAGCGTAGCTTTGGCGGGGGTGGGGTTCTTTGGGTTTAATAAGCAATCAAGCGGACACGATCTAATTGGATTTTTACTTGATAAATAACCTCTAACTTCTAAGTTGCACCGGCATAGCTAAATAGGTCATTTTCAAAGCTCCCAATGGTGTAAAAATCACTGGAGTTAAGCTTTGATTTAAATGCATTTGAATTTCTGAAGATGGTAACTCTTTTAAGCCTTCCATCAAATATTTAATGTTAAAGGCAATCTCGATATTTTCACCAGAAATTTGTGCTGGCATCGACTCTCTACCACTGCCCACATCTTGAGCTTCACAAGATAAGGTAATTTCTTGGGCTTCGCTATCAATACTGAGCTTGACAATATTATTTTTTTGATCGGCTAACACAGCAATCCGCTCCAATGTGCTGACAAATTGTCGCCGTTCAATTGTCACTTGTCGCTCAAATTGGCGCGGAATTAATTGTCGATAAGCAGGATATTGCCCTTCTAATGTGCGACTAGTCAAGCGTTGGTTTTGCCATGCAAACACAACTTGACCTTGATCGAAATATAAAGCTACGGGTTCATCTGATGAAGCGCTATGAGCTAACATTCTTTGGAGTTCGCGTAACGCTCTCGCTGGTACTGTCACTTCTAGTTGACTAGTTCCGCCTAGGGGACGCTCGTTGCTAGTTTCTACGACTGCGAGGCGATGTCCATCGGTAGCTGCAAATTCTAGGGTGTCTTGTTTAACTGTTAAATGCACACCCGTGAGTACTTGCTTGGTTTCATCAGCACTCGTAGCAAACAATGAACCGCGTAATCCTTCAATTAATGCAGTGGTGGTGAGATGGATTACTTCTGTATTTTCAATTACAGGTAGTTCGGGAAACTCTTCTGGCCCCATTGCTCGGACTTGGTAATGTCCACTCTTGGGTGTGAGTGTAACTATTAAACCTTCTCCCCCGGATGTTGCACCTGTCAAGGCTGATTCATCATCGAGAGTGATTTCGCCTTCTGGAAGACGAGAGGTGATATCTACAAGTAATTTAGCAGGAAGTGCGATCGCACCACTTTGCCATACCTCTGCGTTAAAACTGGTGCGGATTCCCAAACTGAGATCGAAGGCTGTTAAGCTTACTTGGTTAGTTTCAGCATCCGCTTGTAACAGCACATTGGCAAGTACCGGATGAGTTGGCCGTGAGGGGACTGCACGACTAACGAGTGAGAGGTTTGTACTGAGATCGCTTTGGGAGCAAACTAATTTCATAAGTCAGATGCAGCTAGTGAAAGATATCCTAACATCCTTATGTTTATAGGCGATCGCTGCTGAGTAGTAAAAAGCAACCAACAAACTTGTATCTATCAAAATCGTAGAATAATAGGTCATAATTCTTGTTTCTTTCTCACAGAGCAAGCAAAAGCGATCGCTTCTACGCTTCAAACTGTAACAATTTAAACACTTGCAACACATGTTCTTCCATGTATAAGTTTTAGGCTGGAAACTCGCTCAGGTGGACTTGTGTATACACGGTAGCCTTAAAAAGGGGGGAAAGGGTAACTCGACTTGTGTGTACACTGTAGCCGCATTTCTCACAAGCTCAAGGCGTTTGATGGAGCAGAGGAGAAGTAATGAGTAATGAGTAAAAACTTCTTACTTCTTACTCATTACTTCTCCCCGGCACTTGCGCAGGCTTTAAGAGGTGTGGTGAGAAATCCGGGTGTAGCCGCTTGCGGGGAGGGGTGCAATGACTGTGGGAATCGCAACTAAATTATCCAGACATGATATTATTCAAAGCGAAAGCGTTCCATGAAGCGGCGGTCAATCCAATCTTTGTAATGCCACAAGAGTTTGTGAGGTGGTAAAGTGAACATACCTTTTGTTGCAATAGCTCTTCCATTTCCCGTACCAATTAAACTCAAATATTGTTTCTGTGGTACATAAGGTTTGAGCGACTTACCTAATAAAATTCCCTGTAAATTCTCAAACAAAGGTTTACCTTGCTTAACAGCAAATACCCCAGCTTTCGGACGTGGATGATTTACCATTGTAGCAATATCACCAGATGCAAATACCCGCGGGTGCGTTTGAGATTGCAATGTGTCTTCTACCAAAATAAAACCTTGCTCATCAGTTCCTAGTCCAGCGTTTTTTAACCATTCGGGTGCTGATGCTTGTGTTACCCAAAAAATTTTATTGCACTCTACTGTCAAACCAGATTCACATTTAATTTCAAATACTTCTTTAGCTTCATTCTGGGTTGTAGGTGCAATTTTACACACAGTTTCTCCCAGATTTAACTTAATACCTCGGTCAGTTAAAACTTGCTGAAGTTGATGCCGCACTGATTGATGATAATTAGGCATCAGTTCTTGTCCGCGTTGGAATAAATGAATTTCTAGGTTTTGAATAGGTTGTTGAGTTTCATGCAAAATCCGATGTAAATAAGATTGCATCGATAGCGCCAATTCTACACCGCCCGCGCCACCGCCTACGATCGCAATCCTAATTGGTTCTTGAGGATTTTTACTTACGGCTGCAATTAGTTCATACCAATGCTCTAATAGCTGCGATACTGGTTTAGCTGCGATCGCATATTCTGCCGCACCTGATACAGACAGTATGGCTGGAGTGCTGCCAATATCAATAGACAGCACATCAAAATCTACCGCAAGTCCGTTAGCACAAAGAACTTTGTTGTTTTTTAAGTCAAGGTCAACTACCGTGTCAATATACAATTGTACTTGAGCAAAGTTCGCCAAGGGTTGCAAGTCAATATGGCATTCATTGTGGCTGTAAAATCCGGCAATATGTCCTGGTAACATCCCAGAGTAGGCTGTCTCTGATGCTGTGGTAATCAGTATCAAACGTACTCCTGTTAACGGTTTGATACCGAACATTTTTATAACAATAGCATGGCTGTGACCGCCACCAATTAACACCAGATTTTTAACTATTGGTTGCATATTTTGCTGAGTTGTAATAGTCATTTTTAGTTAATCAATAATTATAAATAAGTCAAGAACATCATGACGAGAGTTAATTTTAAGTGAAGACTAAAGACTGGCGAACATAAATAATGATTGGGAATGGTAAGAGTATGTATGCTTATGTCTACTTTCTCAAAAGTTATATTTTCATTTTATTGGTTCCATTAGAATGTTCCAGTATTGGCTATGGATTAAACAATAGCAGATGCTAATACAATATTCAATAAAAAGTGGGGATTTAAATTTGTTTTTATTAATTACTAATGCTATGAAAAATATTTTATCAAAAACTCCTATTCAGCTATCAAAAATATTCCTGCGGATACCAGTTTTCCAGGAAAAAGTTAAACAGAATCAGCATCATTCTCTAAAACGACGCTTAATAAGAGCAAGCGAACAGCTAGGAAATAACACTATAGAAATCAGTCTAGCTATAATTAATGATTTAGAACAAATTGCCTATAGTTATCCACAGCACCACTGGAGGGTCGTAGACATTCTTACTACTTTTGTACGAAAAAATGCTCCTCATATGCCCCAGAAGGAAGTAACGAGTAACCTGTCAACAAAAATTCGTGTAGATATTCAAGCCGCCCTGACTGTTATTGCCAGAAGAGATGCAAACAAAGACCCAGTAAATAAGCAACTTGATTTGAGCTTCACGGATATGAGAGGAGCAAACTTGAAAGGGGCGAATCTACAACAGACAAATCTCTATCAAGCTAATCTCGCTGGAGCCAATCTCTATCAAGCTAATCTAGCGGGGGCAATACTTAGTGCAGCTAATTTAGAAGGAGCTAATTTATATCTAGCGAACTTAGAAGGAGCAATCCTTAGTGCTGCCAATCTAGAGAAAGCTAACCTTTCTGGAGCTAACCTGCATCGTGCTAGTTTATATCTAGCTAGCTTGCATGGAGCAATTCTATATAACACCATACTTGATGGAGCAAACCTCAGAGAAACCAAATTTTCTGAGTAATATATATCCGCTTGAATGAAAAGTTTTTTCCCTATTCCTATCCCCTACTCCCTATTCTCAGCGTAATTTGTAATTCTTGTAGCGCAAGCGTTTCTTTGTGTCGTGATGTAAAAGTATATTCGATATAATTCCCTAGTTCAATGAGTGTTTTGACACCTATTATAAATTTCTGCTAAATGCTATACTATTTTTCCTAAACATCTAAGTAATAATTCTAGGTTGTAAGGAAAATTTTTACCATGTCTTCTAAAAAGACAGACGCTCTTTTGAATTGGTTGATAACTTTAACAGCTGTATTTGGCTGCTCGTTGACTGTAATTTTCTTCGCCTTGTCCAATATTAAAGAATTGTCAATTCAAGAAAAAATCCAGTATAGAAACCAAGCTTTAACAACTACTGCAATAGTTTTTTTGGCATCGGCAGCAATGTTTAATACTTATTATGCAGCAAGGCGTGCCCAAGCGATGCAGAAGAGTGCGATCGCATCTGAGAAAAACTTAGAAATTGGCTTGCAAAACGCCAAACTCAATCAAGACAGATTGATTGCGGAGCGCTTTATGGGCGCAATTGCCCAGCTTGGACATGAAAAGGTGGAAACCCGAACAGGTGCAATTTATGCTTTAGAAAGGGTTGCTCAGGATTTTCCTCAAGAACACTGGACAATTATGGAAATTCTCACTGCCTTTGTGCGAGAGAATGCACCCATCCAGCACATAAAAGGCGAGCAACAAAAGCCAGAATATCAAGGAGCAATTTACTCAAGTCGGCGTCGAGGTGGGTCGCGTCCGACACCGCAGTTGGAGCAAAATCTCCATGAAGAATTCCCCAAAATACGCACCGATATTCAAGCAGCCCTGACTGTTATTGGTAGGCGTAATTTACTTGAAGACCCAAAAGATCAAAAACTTGATTTACGTAACACCGACATTAGACAAGCAGACTTGCTAAAAACCAACCTGCAACAAGCTGACCTGCGTGGGGCTGACTTGAGTGGGGCTGACCTGCGTGGGGCTGACTTGAGTGGATGTGACCTGAGTGGCGCTAAACTCATTAGGTCGATTCTTTATGAAACCAAATTAATAAAAGCTAGTTTATATGGAGCCAACCTTTGTTGGGCTAACCTGAATCGTACTAATCTCTCTGGAGCCAACCTGCGTTCAGCCAACCTCTCTGGTGCAAGTCTGCGTGCTGCTAATTTACAAGGGGCGAACCTTTATAAAGCTAACTTGCAACAAGCGACCTTAAAAGTCGCTAACCTTTCTGGAGCAAAGTTGTTTTTAGCTAATTTGCAAGGAGCAAAATTGGGTAAAGCCAACCTGTACCAAACCGGTTTGATTGGTGCTAACCTCTGTGGGGCTAACTTAAATGGAGCTAACCTTTCTGGGGCTAATTTGAATGCAGCCAAACTCCACCAAACAGAAGTTTATTTTGCCAACCTCTCAGAAGCTAGTTTAACGGAAGCTGACTTATATCAGGCTAATCTGATTGGAGCAAACCTCTATAGGGCAACCTTTTATCAAGCTAACCTAACTCAGGCAAACATGATGGGAGCTAACTTTTCACAAGCTAACCTCAATGATGTCAAACTGGAAGGGACTATTTTGACAGGAGCGAAAAACTTAGAGTTACAGCAGATTAGAGAGGCACTTGGCGATCGCACCACTCGCCTACCTGATTATATCGAAGCACCCGCACACTGGCGGCAATTGGGTTAAGCGATCGCAGCATCATTAGTTATTTGGGCGTATTCTACCGTTTTCGTTTTACCAGGAAACAAAATAGAAATTGAAATTCCAGAAGCTGAAATAGGCGATAGCGTTGATGTGTTTGTGATTTTATCAGAAAAATCTAAACCAAAACATCATTCTGTACTCGACATTATAGAAGAAAGCCGTAGGAGACACCCTTCTCGAACTGCTGAGGATATAGATAGACAACTACAAGAAGTTAGTAGACCAAATTAAACTCATTATTCTGGCGATCGCACAACCATCCTACCGAAAAATCTTCATCTACCCAAACATTACAAAGCTCAAGTTTCATCCTTAGATACTGAAACTTAAACCTTTTAGCTTCATAATTGAACCTTTGAACTCAAACAGTTCAGTTAGAGACGAAAACAGAGAAAATATTCTCTAATTAAGGGATAATAAAGAGGACACCTGTCTTACGCCAATTATCCTATGGGGATAAAATACAGAGATGTCTGTAACAAAGCGGCTGGAAATTTTAGATTTAATTCGGGAACTTCGTCAGCAGCTCAATCTTTCTCAGAAACAGTTTGCTGCTAAAGTAGGAGTCTCCTTCAAAACAGTCAACCATTGGAAGAATGGGCATACAGTCCCTTCATGGATAGCGCTAAAACTAATAGAAGAAATGTTACGGAAGATGGGTGAACCCGGCAAAAGACTGCTAAATCAGTATTTTCCAGAAGCAGAGTAGGGTTATGAGTCGTAAGGCGAGGGCATCTGAATCCCAAAACATCTTTTCTGGCAATAGAGAGAAGGGCGCATTCATCCGGGAGAAACTCCTGCACTATGGTGTTGCTTTCCTATCCGTTGCCTTAGCACTGCGGGCAACTCTACTACTCAATCCATATCTTACTTCAACGCCTGGGGCGCTGTTTTTTGGTGCGGTGATGGTGAGTGCCTGGTACGGGGGCTTAGGGCCAGGGTTACTTGCAACCCTTTTGTCTACTTTTGCAGTTAATTACTTCTTTTTTAAGCCACTCTATCCGCAGAACATTACAGATCCGAATATTTTAGTTCCCTTGGTAGTGTTCATGCTGACAGCAGGGTTAATCAGCTGGCTTAATGAATCACACCGCACAGCCCAACGGCAAGCTGAGGCGAATCTGAAGTCACTACGCGAAAGCGAGGCTCGGTTTGGTCGCTTAACAGAATCCAATATTATTGGGGTAATTGTGGCCGACCTCAACGGCTTAATTGTTGAAGCCAATGATGCCTTTTTAAAAATGCTCAATTATACCCGCGAGGATTTGCGCTCTGGTCGAATCCGCTGGGGGGAGATTGTTCCACTCGAATATATTGAGGTGAGCGAGCGAGGGATTCAAGAACTGGCAATTACTGGGAGTTGTAAGCCCTTTGAACAGGAATACATCCGCAAAGACGGCTCTCTAGTTCCTGTTCTACTTGGTTTTGCTAAACAGGGAGACCGGACAATCATTGGTTTTGTTCTTGACTTGAGCGAACGCAAACAAGCCGAAGCAGAAGCCCAGCATCGCTCCCACCAAGCAGAAGTTGCTCAGAGCATCCTGCAAATGCTCCTAGAACACGTCCCAGAGGGAATTACGATCGCTGGCGGCCCCCCTGATTTCCCAATCATCGCTAACAGCAAACTCGCGCAAGAGCTTTTGGGTAGACCAAGTGAATCTCTCGTTGGCATATCTTCTGAGTCTTATGTTCAGCTTTACGGTCTGTTCCTAGCTGATGGTGTAACGCCCCTTACCTTAGAGCAACTACCTTTATACCGTGCTACGCGCTATGGCGAAACGATCTGCGATGAAGAATGCATCATTGAACGTCCAGATGGTACTACAATTACAGCGATCGCCAATGTAGTGCCAATTCGCGATTCCCAAGGTGAGATTATTGGTGCCATAGATTGCTGGCGCGATATCACCAACCGTAAACTCATAGAAGAAGCACTGCGCCAACGAGAAACAGAACTTCGTTTAATTACAGATACGCTGCCAGTTCTGATTACCTTTGTAGATTCAGAACAACGCTACCGCTTCAACAACCGAGCATATCAAGATTGGTTTGGGCATTCGACGGTAGAAGTTTATGGGAAACATCTTTGGGAAGTATTGGGTGAATCCGCTTATGAAGTGCTTCGTCCTTATGTGGAACAAGTGCTAGCAGGAGAGCAGGTTACTTTTGAAAGTGAAATTCCTTATAAAGATGGTGGGACACGTTACATTAATGCCATTTACATTCCCCAATTTAATAGACAGGGAATTGTTGAAGGGTATGCGGCGTTAATCACTGACATCAGCGAACGGCATCGGGTAGAAGCTGCGTTGCGCGAAAGTGAATCGCGATTTCGCCAGATGGCAGACATTGCTCCCGTACTGATTTGGATGTCCGGCACTGACAAACTTTGTAACTACTTTAATAAACCCTGGCTAGATTTTACCGGGCGAACTCTGGAGTCAGAGATGGGCAATGGGTGGACTGAAGGTATTCATCCTGATGATTTTCAGCGTTGCTTGGATACATATACCAATGCTTTTGATGCCCGACAAAAATTTCAAATGGAATATCGCCTCAGACGCAATGATTACGAATACCATTGGGTTTTTGATACTGGTGTACCTCGGTTTGCACCAACGGGGGAGTTTCTCGGCTATATCGGCTCTTGTGTTGATATCCACGATCGCAAGTTGGCAGAAAAAGCGCTACGTGACAGTGAGGAGCGATACCGAATTTTAACCGAAGTCTCACCACAGGCTATTTGGATGGGCGATGTCTACGACGGGCTACGCCTACGCAATGGTGGTATTACCTATTGCAATCAATACTGGTTAGATTTCACCGGACTGACAATGGAGCAGACCACTGGCTACGGCTGGATTTATGCCATTCACCCCGATGACCGCGATCGTGTCTTTAAAAGTTCGATGCAAGCTATTGCTAACGCGACCAATTACGAAATAGAAATTCGCTTCCGTCAAGTTTCTGATGGTAGCTATCGTTGGCATATTGTCCGGGGTTTACCATTTCGAGATCAAAGCGGACAGATTATCAAATGGGTGGGCATCGCCAGCGACATTCACGATCGCAAGGTTGCCGAAGCCGCCTTGCAACAACTCAACGAAATGCTAGAGCAACGAATTCAAGAGCGCACTGCCCAACTCGAAGCCGCCAATAAAGAACTCGAATCCTTCTCTTACTCAGTCTCTCACGACTTGCGGGCACCGCTGCGCCACATCGCCGGATTTGTCGAATTACTTCAGAAGCGCCATAGCTCAACAAGCTTAGATCAAACAAGTCAGCGCTATTTGAAAATAATTGCCGAAACTGCCAAACAGGCAGGAATACTAATCGATGAATTGCTGACATTTTCTCGGATGGGGCGCACCGAAATGCGCTACACCAAACTCAATATGGAGGAATTGGTAGAAGAAGTAAAACGCGACTTGATTGCAGAAACTCCAGGACGGACAATCCATTGGCAGATAAAGCCACTGCCAGAAGCGCAGGGCGATCCCTCCATGCTGCGGCTGGTGCTTCGCAACCTGATAGGCAATGCCGTAAAATATACCCAGACTCAAAACCCAGCAGAAATTACTGTTGGCAGTATTGACAATGAAAACGAAGTTGTCTTTTTTGTACAAGATAACGGCGTAGGCTTTAATATGCAATATGTACACAAGCTATTCGGAGTATTTCAACGCCTGCATAGCGACCCACAATTTGAAGGCACTGGTGTTGGATTGGCAAACGTGCAACGCATTATTCATCGGCATAATGGTCGAGTTTGGGCAGAGGCTGTAGTTGGCAGTGGCGCCACCTTTTATTTCTCGCTGCCTAAATTATCCCAGAAGGAGAGTAAATGAAAGAACTGAAGCGAATTCTGCTAATTGAAGACAGTGCCAACGATGCAGAGTTAATCCTAGCCGCTTTGTCAGAAAACCATCTCGCCAATGAAGTAGTGGTAGTACGTGATGGTGAAGAAGCACTAGATTATCTTTATCGCCGGGGGTTGTTCCGGTTGCGAATGGAAGGATATCCTGTTGTTGTGCTACTCGATTTGAAACTGCCTAAAGTCGATGGGTTAGAAGTGCTGGCACAACTCAAATCTGACGCTGTAATGCGAGTAATTCCCATCGTGGTACTGACTTCTTCCCGCGAGGAACCGGATTTAGTTCGCTGCTACGAGTTAGGGGTGAATGCTTATGTTGTGAAGCCAGTAGATTACCATGATTTTGTCGATTCTATTAAGGGTGTCGGCCTATTTTGGGCAGTACTCAATCAGCCTCCTGTTGGTGCTTTACCGCCAGCGCCTCATCCTCAAAAGGAGAGCAACTGATGAATGTCCTGCGTTTCCTCCTTTTGGAAGACAGCTTGTTAGATACAGAGCTTGCCCAAATGATATTAACTGAAGGGGGAATTAATTGCGAACTGATCCGAGTCGAAACTGGTGCTGATTTCCTAGCGGCTTTGGAAACAGAGGCTTTCGATTTAATTCTTGCCGATTATGCCTTGCCCTCTTTTGATGGAATTTCTGCCTTGGAAATTGCCCGGAATCGTTGTCCTGAGATTCCTTTTATCTTTGTCTCTGCCGTACTGGGTGAAGAATTAGCGATCGAAGCTTTGAAGAACGGTGCAACCGATTATGTATTAAAGCAACGACTAGGGCGGTTAGTTCCCTCGGTGCAACGCGCATTGCGGGAAGCTAAGGAGCGGCGTAAGCGCAAGCAAGCAGAGGAGTCTTTACAAAAGAGTGAAGCCAAGTATCGCCGAATTGTTGATACCTCTTATGAAGGAATCTGGATGATTGACTCCAAAACCCGAACAGAGTTTGTGAATCAGCGGATATCTCAGATGTTAGGTTATCCGGCAGAAGAAATAATCGGTCGTTCTATATTTGATTTTATGGATCTGGCTGATGATATCGCAGATCGAGAGAAACTGGGGTGGTTCAAAGGAGAAGAGAGCGATCTCAAAGAAGGGCGATTGCTTTGCCAGGATGGTTCGTACATCTGGACACTGATTTCTGCAAGAGCGATTTTGAACGAACAGGGTGAGTGTTTAGGTGCGATCGCTATGCTAACTGATATCACCGATCGCAAACGCAGCGAATCAGAACGCGATCGCCTTTTGCAACTAGAGCAAATAGCTAGGGCGGAAGCTGAGGCTGCTAACCGCATCAAAGATGAGTTTTTGGCGGTACTTTCTCATGAATTGCGATCGCCTTTGAATCCGATTCTCGGTTGGGCAAAACTATTGCAGAGCCGGAAATTTGACGAGGAATCGCTCAACAAAGCACTAAAAACTATTGAGCGCAATGCCAAATTACAAGCTCAACTAATTGAAGACTTACTAGATGTTTCTCGCATCCTCCAAGGCAAACTTAGCCTCAACACGATCCCAGTCGATCTGGTATCCACCATTGAAGGCGCAATAGAAACAGTGCATTTGGCAGCAGAGGCTAAAACTATTCAGATTGAGACAATGCTCGATCCAACTGTGGGGAAAGTTTTGGGCGATTCAGCCCGCTTACAGCAAGTTTTCTGGAATCTTCTCTCGAATGCCGTCAAGTTTACTGAGACTGAGGGAAAAGTAAATGTGCGATTGGAGCGCATCGACGCTCAAGCGCAGATTACTGTCAGCGATACAGGTAAAGGCATTCACCCTGATTTTCTACCTCATGTATTTGATTATTTCCGTCAAGGTGATAGTACAACAACTAGAAGATTTGGTGGATTAGGGTTAGGTTTAGCGATCGCTCGTCACTTGATTGAGATGCACGGCGGAAGGATTTGGGCTGAAAGTCTTGGCGAGGACAAAGGAGCGATCTTCACTGTGAGATTGCCGCTGATCAAAGACAGTGCAAAAATCAAGGATGACACAAATACTGATTCCTCAACTGCCGTTTTTTCCTCCTCTCCCCTCATGGGTTTACAAGTGCTGGTTGTGGATGACAATGATGATACCCGCGACTTTTTCAGCTTTGTGCTGGAACAGTTTGGTGCGATCGTCACCGCAGTAGCATCAGGATATGAAGCATTACAAGCGCTAACCCAGTCAAAGCCAGATATCTTACTCAGCGATATTGGGATGCCAGAAATGAACGGCTATATGCTGATGCAACAGGTGCGGACTCTCGAAGCAAAAGTCGGAGCAAAAAAGATACCTGCGATCGCTCTGACTGCTTATGCAGGCGAAATAAATCAGCAATACGCACTAAGAGCAGGATTTCAACAGCACATTGTTAAACCTGTAGCACCAGAGGAATTGCTTGTGGCGATTTCTAACTTAGTCCAATCTACTTAGGGTTTGCGATTAATCTGAGTAATTGAACTGGCTTAAGGTTACAGATTTTAAACTATTCTTCACAAGTAATATGGTCTTTTTAATTGCCTGGAATACTCCGGGTAATCCAGAAAAATGTTGTGCCCCAACAGCGTGTTGATACAAAAAGTTTATTCTCTTGTCAAAAATTTATCTCACCCTATTGACATTACTTTTCAAGTAATTGAACTATACTACTTTTCATTCCCCGTCTGGATTGTGGGCTAAATACCTGAAAATTTTATCAAATAAATCTGAGTCAAAAAGAGTGTAGAGATATAGCAGTACTAAGTCTCTACAAGGTTTCTGGATACAGCATATTTAATTTCACCAGATATCTAATCATTCGTGAATAATCAGAACCCTGGCTTCTCTAGAAAGTCAAGGGTCTTGTTCCTCACAAATGATTCAGGATTGTTATATAGATAATTTTTATATAGTGGATTTAAAGGTTCGCCAATTTTATCCGTGTTTGTACTCTATCATAACTTTACGGATACTCTTAGAATCAACCTAAATTTACTTCCGTAAGGAGTCGGATATGAAGACTTATGACATGTCTTTCATAAAGACCAATGGACTCACGACTTTGTTGGCATTTGTCTCAGTTATATTTATTTTATCATTCACTCTAATTATATTATTTTTTGAAAATATTCAAGGATTTTCAAATCAAGAAAAAATTGAATACATCACTCAAGCATTAACAACCATTGCCATCATTATTGGGGGATTGGCATTAATTCTTAATGCTTACTATACCTCTAGACTCTCTCTGGATGAGAATCACAGCTTGTTAACGCAACTGCTGGCTGGAACAATAGCTTGGGATAACAATATAGTAAATTGTATCAATCAGACACAACTAACTCCACAAGAAATTGTTTCTGAACGCTTTTCTAAAGCAATTGAACAACTGGGAAATGAAAAGATTGAAACGCGATTTGCCGCAATTTATGCTTTAGAACGAATTGCCAAAGATTCTCCGAAAGATCATTGGACAATCATGGAAATCCTCGCTGCTTTTATCCGCGAGAATGCCCCAGTGAATAGGGAATATGAGGATGAGTCGCTGCAATCATCAAAACTTCCTACAGATATTCAAACAGCCTTAACTGTGATTGGCAGACGCGATTCATCTAAAGATCCAGTCAATCAGAAACTCGATTTACGCAATACAGACCTCTGTAATGCAGACTTAACGGAAGCTAACCTCTCTAGAGCAATTTTCGTCGGGGCTAACTTGCAATGGGTCAATTTTACCAGAGTAAACCTCTCGGAAGCAGACTTATCTGTTACCTGTCTTTGTGGCTCAATCCTCTATGAAGCCAACCTGCAAAAAGCAATCCTCCCAGAAGCCAATCTTCAAGGCGCAGTTCTTAGAAAAGCGAACCTTTCTCAAGCCATCCTTTACGATGCCAACTTGGAAGGCACAGTTCTTTGTGATGCCAACTTAACAGGAGCAGTTCTTTGTGATGCCAACTTGGAAGGAGCAATCCTTTGTGATGCGAACTTGGAAGAAGTCAACTTTGAGGGTAGCAATCTCCAAGATACAAACCTAATTGGCAGTAACTTGCAAGGGGCAAAACTTGCTGGTGCTAATCTAGACAGTGCATTACTGAGTACAGCTAACCTCCAAGGAGCTAATCTCCAAGAAGCTAACCTTTGTGGAGCAAACTTGAGCGGCTCGGAAAACGTAGAATCACAGCAGATTGAACAGGCAATTGGCGATCGCACAACAATCTTACCGGAAAACTTGAAAATACCCCAACATTGGCGGTAATAACAAGCTAAAGTTTCAGCATCTAAAACTTGATTACACGATAGGGACGCACACTTATGCGTCCCTATGTGTTTAATTTAGTACCCAAAACTAAAAAATTGCCAAAAACCTGATAGATATTCTCTATCAGGCAAAATTTTCCGCAATTTAAATCACGAACAATTATGAAACGCCGAGAGGTTTTTAACACAGCTGCGATCGCCACTGCAACTGCTGCTAGTCTAGTTTCCTGTAGCCAAGCTGGTAAATCCCCTAGCGTACAAGCAGGATTGCCGAATATTCGTTGGCGGATGGCAACTAGCTGGCCCAAATCTTTGGGTACTTTTATCGGCGCCCAAACAGTTTCCCGGCGAGTTGAAGAAATGACCAATGGACGTTTCCAAATTACGCCCTTTGCCGCTGGAGAGTTAGTACCGGGATTGCAAGTACTCGATGCTGTGCAAGCTGGGACTGTTGAATGCGGACACACATCTAGTTACTATTACATCGGCAAAAGTTCAGCATTAGCCTTCGCCACCTCCGTACCCTTCGGTTTAAATGCCCAACAGCAGAATGCTTGGCTTTATAACGGTGGTGGATTAGAAGCCATACACAAAATTTATACCAACTTCAACGTGATTAGTTTTCCCGCTGGTAGTACTGGGGCACAGATGGGGGGATGGTTCAAAAAAGAAATCAAGTCTATTTCTGACCTTAAAGGTTTGAAAATGCGCATTCCCGGATTAGGTGGCGAAGTCATGTCCCGTTTAGGGGTGAATGTGCAAGTATTGCCTGGAGGCGAAGTTTATTTAGCATTGGATAGGGGAGCCATTGATGCTGCTGAGTGGGTAGGCCCTTACGATGACGAAAAACTCGGTTTAAATAAAGCCGCGCAATTCTACTATTATCCTGGCTGGTGGGAACCAGGGCCAACCTTGGATGTGTTAGTTAATCTCACCGCCTGGAACCGCCTACCCAAAGAATATCAACAGATTTTGAAGACAGCGAGTTTTGAAGCCAATTTGAATATGCTGAGTCAATACGATGCCTTGAATGGACAAGCGCTGACGCGGTTATTGGCTGGTGGTACAAAACTAGTTCCTTACAGCCAGGAGATTCTGCAAGCAGCCCAGAAAATATCTTTTGAGTTATTTGAAGAAAATGCCAGTAAAGATGCGGCTTTTAAGCAAGTCTACGAACAGTGGAAAGCCTTTCGACAGCAGATTTTTAATTGGAATCGTGTTAACGAATTAAGTTATGCCAATTTTGTCACTTCTAATAACATCAAGTAATATCATGTCCGCGTAATTAGTTATGCTAACCGCAGTCATTACACCCCACCCCTTAATCCCCTCCCCGCAAGCGGGGAGGGGAGACAAAGCGTAGCTTTGGCGGGGTGGTGTTCAGATCCCCGACTTCTTGAAGAAGTCGGGGATCTAGCAGCCCCGCAAAATTAATGCGATGAACCACTAGTCTAAACACCAATTCTTAGGAGAGCGCTAGTTTGCCAAAGAAGGTAAGAAACTGACAATTCCGGGGAAAACAATAATTAACACCACCACCAATAGTTGCAACAAAATAAATGGTATTACACCACGATAGATATCCTTTGTCGTAACTTCTGGTGGTGCTACACCACGCAAGTAAAACAGGGCAAAGCCAAAGGGAGGTGTAAGGAAAGATGTTTGCAAATTTGCTCCCAAAACTACACCATACCAAATCAAGTCAATACCTAAGTTTTGGGCAACTGGTACAAACAACGGCACGACAATAAAGGCAATCTCGAAAAAGTCGATGAAAAAGCCGAGGATAAATACTACCGCCATACTGACAATCAAAAAGCCAGTTTTACCACCGGGAAGATTGGCGAGAACATCAAACATGAAGCGATCGCCATTTAATCCCCGAAAGACTAAACTAAAAGCTGTGGAGCCAAATAAGATAAAAACTACCATGCTGGTGATTCGCAAAGTAGCATCACAAACTTGACGCAGAGATTCTAAGGTAAGTTGACGATTAGCAGCCGCCAGTGCGATCGCACCACCACAACCCACTGCACCCGCTTCTGTGGGCGTAGCAATGCCAAAAAATATACTCCCTAGCACCAACAAAATCAGTATCAAAGGCGGTATCATCACTTGAATTACCCGCCTTCCCAAAGCTTTACCACCAATATCTCTCACCTCAGCAGGTAAAGCTGGTGCTAAATCTGGCTTCAAAAATGCCACAATCAGTACGTGTAGGGCAAATGCACTAGCCATCATTAAACCGGGAATCACCGAACCGATGAACAAATCGCCCACCGATACACCCAATTGGTCGCCCAGCACTACCAACACCACACTCGGCGGGATAATTTGCCCCAAGGTTCCTGATGCAGCTATCACACCAGTAGCTAATTCTTTGCTGTAACCATAGCGGAGCATAATTGGCAGAGAAATCAAACCCATCGCTACCACAGTCGCCGCTACTACCCCAGTAGTTGCTGCTAACAGCGCCCCCACCAAAATCACAGCTAAAGCCAGTCCGCCGCGCAAGCGTCCCAACAAAATTCCCATCGTTTCTAAGAGTCTCTCCGCTATCCCCGATTTCTCCAGCATTGCCCCCATGAAGATGAAATAAGGGATAGCTAATAAGGTATAGTTTGCCATGATGCCAAAAATCCGCTGTGGCATGGCAGTCAGAAACACTGGGTCAAAGACACCTAAGCTGATTCCCAATATTCCAAATAAAATTGCCACACCACCCAAAGAAAAAGCCACCGGATACCCCAGCGACAGCAACACCAAAGCACCAGCAAACATCACTGGCCCCAACCATTCATAAGCCAGTGTCATGATTTTCCTCCCTGCTTTGAAGAATTGCCAAGTTTTTGATCGCCTGAGAAATTCCCTGGAAAATCAGCAGCACAAAGCCGACAATAATCATCGCTTTAATGGGGTAACGAGGCAATCCCCCAGGATCGGATGAGGCTTCCTTAATTAGCCATGAAGCCACAACCGCATCCCAAGAAAAAGCGATCGTGATAATACAAAATGGGATGAGGAAAAATATAGTCCCTACTAAGTCTGCAAATGCCTTTCGCCGAGGCGGCCAATTACTGTAAAAAATATCAACCCGCACGTGTTCGTTGTGCTTAAGGGTGTAAGCTGCTCCCAATAAGAAAACTAAATCAAAAATGTACCATTGAGATTCTATATAGGCGTTGGAGGTAAAGTTGTTACCGCTAATTCTTCCGAGATATCGCCCGATAACATTCCACACGCCAAGTACGATCATTACTAGTACTAGCCAACTGGTAAATCGACCAATGCGTTCAATGCAATTATCAATAATATTTGATATTTTTAATAATTTTTCCAATAGTTATTTTACCTCTTGAATTGCTGTAAGAGACTTATTTGTACTTTTAAGGGTTTGTAGTAAGCACTTTAGTGCTTAGAAAATAAGGACTAAAGTCCTTACTAATAACTTGCTTACCCATCAATTTCACTAGTAGTCTGTCCCAAAAGTTTTGAGAGGTTAGTGGTGTTCAGATCCCCGACTTCTTTAAGAAGTCGGGGATCTAGCAGCCCCTCAAAATCAATGGGACAGACCACTAACCTTAATTCCGAAAAATCGTCTATGTGGTTTCACTAATGTCAATCTACCAACTCATCTGCTAGAGATTCTAAAGGTTTACTGTTATATAAGCAATGCTTGCTAGAGTCTGGAGTGCATCAATTGTGGGCATCGATGCCGTCAAAGTAGGCGTAGAAGTCGATGTGTCAGGGGGATTACCGGGAATTGTTGTCTTGGGACTTCCAGATTCAGCGATTCAAGAGTCCAGAGAAAGAGTCAAAGCAACTTTGAAAAATACTGGCTTTGCCTTTCCGATGCGTAAAATAGTAATTAATTTAACTCCGGCAGATTTACGCAAAGAAGGCCCCTGTTTTGATTTGCCTATTAGTGTGGGAATTTTAGCGGCTTCTGAGCAAGTTAGCGCTGATTTGTTGGGGGATTATCTATTTTTGGGCGAAGTCTCTTTAGATGGCAGTTTACGTCCCGTGGCTGGTGTATTACCGATCGCAGCAGCAGCCCAAAAGATGGGAATTGCAGGTTTAGTTCTCCCTGCTGATAATGCTCAAGAAGCGGCGGTGGTTGAAGATTTAGCTGTTTATGGCTGCAAGCATTTGTCTGAGGTGGTAGATTTTTTAAATAATCCGGGGCGTTACAAACCTGTGCAGATAGATAGTACAACACAGACAACAACAGTATCCTACCCTAGTGCAGATTTGCATGATGTCAAAGGACAAGCTCATGCACGTCGTGCTTTAGAAATTGCTGCGGCTGGTGGGCATAATCTTATTTTTGTCGGGCCGCCGGGTAGTGGGAAAACCATGCTGGCACGCCGCTTACCAGGAATTTTACCGCCGTTGAGTTTTGCCGAATCTTTAGAAGTGACTCGGATTCATTCGGTAGCTGGTTTATTGAAAAATCGTGGTTCATTAGTACGCGATCGCCCTTTTCGCAGTCCACACCACTCGGCATCCGGGCCTTCTCTTGTGGGTGGTGGTAGCTTCCCTCGTCCTGGAGAAATATCATTATCTCACAGAGGTGTGCTTTTCTTTGATGAATTGACAATGACGAGTACTTGTTAATGTCGGAAGTTTCTGGATGAATTAACAATAGTAAGCTGAAAAAATGCTGAAATCTGGATACATTTGCTTTGAGAAAACGGGAGTTAGGCACACTGGTTACGCCCGATTATCCAGGCGCGAGCAAGCGTTAGGCACGCATACCTTGGAGCAGCACATCGCGCGACTGCCGATCGGCAGGGGCAACCGAGGTCCTCGGTTGCCCCGGGAGCATCCACTTTTGGCAGAAACACTCAAATAGCAAGTAAACCATTCAGAT
>NZ_JAVRCS010000053.1:0-38484 GCF_034530635.1 Nostoc sp. EspVER01 | reverse complement strand
ATGAGTAATGAGTAATGAGTAATGAGTAATGAGTAATGAGTAATGAGTAATGAGTAATGAGTAATGAGTAATGAGTAATGAGTAATGAGTAATGAGTAATGAGTAATGAGTAATGGGTAATGAGTAATGAGTAATGAGTAATGAGTAATGAGTAATGAGTGGATGAAAAATGGGTACTTACTCATTATTTATTACTTATTACTTATTACTCCTTCTTAAGAGCGCCTTTAGGTCGGTGAGGATGTCAAGGCATTATTTTCTGGGATGAGCGGTACCAGTAAAACTATGCCCGCAGAAGTTATTGCCACTCACCAACTAAATTAATACTTCTTTGCTTTTGCTTCATGCCTTTCTTTGTCAGATCAAAAACTCCTTGACGGAGTTGTGATGCTAATTTGGTAAATCATTAAAAAGCGATGGCTATATATATGAAGGTGCTTTGCATTCCTACTGTTTGCCTCCAGTGCCCCATACCCAATGTAACTTTTTTAATGCTTGTTAACCAAGATATGGTAGTGGGAATTATAACACTAGTATAAAGAGATTTTCTTAAAAAATTTATGAGCGCAAAAATTGATGGAACTTTAAGGATTGCTGGCTACCAAATCATCGAGCAACTTTATTCAGGTTCTCGGACTCAAGTGTATCGGGCAATTCGAGAATGCGTAGGCGCAGCCCGCCGCAGGCATCGCCTACCAGTTGTCATCAAGCTCTTAAAACGAGAATATCCAACTTTTACCGAATTAGTCCAGTTTTGCAACCAATATGCGATCGCTAAAAACCTAAATATTCCTGGCATTATCAAACCCTACAGCCTAGAAGCCCATCATAATGGCTATGCCCTAGTCATGGAAGACTTTGGTGGTGTTTCTCTGCGGCAATTTACTCAAGAAAAAACACTGACATTAGAGCAATTTTTACCCATTGCTCTGCAACTACTAGACATTTTACACCAGTTACATCAACAGCGCGTCATTCACAAAGACATCAAGCCAGCCAACATCCTGATTCACCCTGACACGAACCAAATCAAGCTGATTGACTTTAGTATTGCCTCGCTCTTACCACGAGAAACCCAGGAAATCCAGAGCCTCAATAGATTAGAGGGAACGCTAGCCTATCTGTCGCCAGAGCAAACCGGACGGATGAACAGAGGCATTGACTACCGCAGTGACTTCTATTCTTTAGGTGTGACTTTCTTTGAATTACTGAGTGGAAAATTGCCCTTTGAATCCCATGAACCAATGGAGTTGGTGCATTACCACATTGCGAAACTTCCACCCTGCCTCTGCGATTTGAACCCCAAATTGCCCTTGATGCTCGGCGAAATTGTTCGCAAACTGATGGCGAAGAACGCCGAAGACCGCTATCAAAGTGCGCTAGGAATTAAACATGACCTTGTTATTTGCTTAGAACAGTGGCGAGAAACAGGCAAACACACCTGGTTTGATTTAGGACAGCGCGATATCAGCGATCGCTTTCTCATACCCGAAAAACTCTACGGGCGGGAATCGGAGGTAAAGACACTATTAGAAGCATTTGGTTATGTGGCCAATGGTGGCTCTCAACTGATGCTAGTAGCAGGTTTTTCTGGTATTGGCAAAACCGCAGTCGTCAATGAAGTGCATAAGCCAATCGTCCGCTGGAACGGCTATTTCATCAAAGGAAAATACGATCAGTTCAACCGCAACATTCCTCTGTCTGCTTTTGTACAAGCCTTTCGTGACCTAATCGGACAGCTGCTTAGTGAAAGCGATACTCAGTTAAAGCAATGGCAAAGTCAGATTTTAGCGGCAGTTGGGGAGAACGGACAACTTCTGATCGAGGTAATTCCTGAACTGGAACAAATGATTGGCAAACAGCCTGCCATCGCTGAACTATCAGGCGGTGCGGCACAAAACCGTTTCAATCTGCTGTTCCAAAAGTTTATTCAGGTGTTCACAACCAGAGAGCATCCGTTAGTAATATTTCTCGATGATTTGCAGTGGGCAGATTCGGCATCGCTGAATTTGCTGAAATTGTTAATGTCTCAGAGCGATTGCGGCTATCTATTCATTGTTGGTGCATACCGGGATAACGAGGTGTTTGCGGCTCATCCACTCATGTTAACGATAGATGAAATTGAAAAGGCATCCTCCTGCGTCAACACCTTGAGTCTAGCTCCCTTAAGTCAAGCAGATGTCAACCATTTAATCGCCGATTCTCTCAGTTGTGCAACTGAAAAAGCATTACCGTTAACAGAGTTAGTTTATCAAAAAGCCAAAGGCAATCCTTTTTTCACAACTCAGTTTTTGAAAGCGCTACATGAGGATGGGCTGATTAGCTTTGATTGGGAGGTTGGTTTTTGGCAGTGTGATGTAGCGCAAGTGCGATTGCTTGCTCTCACTGATGATGTGGTGGAATTTATGGCACAACAACTTCAAAAATTGCCCGACATCACTCAAAATGTTCTGAAACTGGCAGCCTGTATCGGCAATCAGTTCGATTTGGCGACCTTAGCGATCGTTTCTGAACAATCTCAAATCGAAGCAGCTGCAAGTTTATGGAAAGCTTTGCAGGAAGGTTTGATTTTACCCCAAAGTGAAGTTTATAAGTTTTATGTTGGGGAAGAACATCAAGCAGTTAGCCCAGAAAATTCTCAGATTGTCGTATATAAATTTTTACATGACCGGGTGCAGCAAGCCGCATACTCTCTAATTCCCAGCGATGAAAAACAACCCATTCACCTGAAAATTGGACAGTTACTCCTGAATAACACCCCCGAAAGCAACCAAGAAGAACGCATTTTTGCAATCGTTAGTCAACTCAATGTTGCAGCTGAATTGATCGCCCAATCCGCAGAACGTCAAAGATTGGCCCAATTTAACCTGATGGCAAGTCGCAAGGCAAAAGCGGCAGCCGCCTATACTGCCGCCTGCAAATATGCCCAGGTAGGCATTGGGTTACTCGCCGAAAACAGTTGGCAGCATCAGTATGAGTTGACCTTAGCACTCCATCAAGTCGCCACAGAAGCCGCTTATCTGAGCGGTGATTTAGAGCAGATGGCAGCCAATGCTCGTCTTGTACTGAATCACGCCAAAACTCCATTAGATCAAATCAGCGTTTATGAGGTGAAAATTGAGGCATTCACCGCTCAGGGTGAATTTACTCAAGCGATCGCGGCGGCACTTGCCATCTTAAAGCAATTGGGAGTAGAACTGCCCGCAGCCCCTACCCAGGAAGATGTGGCGGCTGCCTTTAGTACCGTTTCAGATGCGATTGGAGAACGTTTACCTGGTGAGTTACTCAACCTCAGCCAAGCAAGGGATGCAAACATCCTCGCAGCGGCTCGAATTTTGACATCGGCTGCACCCTGCGCTTATTTGTTTGCACCACTGCTTTATTTACTAGTGATTTTAAAAAAGGTTTATTTATCTGTCGTATATGGCAATGAATCAACCTCGACCTTTAGCTATGTCTCTTATGGGATTTTGATGTGTGGGGTGTTCGGAAACGTTGAATTAGGTTATGAATTCGGTCAGTTAGCCCTTGACATGCTATCACGTCAGCAAAATTCCGAATTGAAGGGGAAAACTTTATTACTAGTCTTTTTATACACAAGGCATTGGAAAATGCACCTGCGTGATGCATTACACCCCTTGCAGATGGCCTATTGTAGTTGTTTAGATGTGGGGGATTTGGCTTTTGCGGGCTACTCTGCGTATAACTACGGTTTTTACTCCTATTTTGCCGGACAGAATTTAACGCAACTGGAGCCGGAAGTTGCCGGATATTGTAAAGCGCTCAAGCACCTCAAGCAAAATACAAATCTGGCTTATTCCCAATTGATTTGGCAAATTCTGCTCAATTTAATCGGGGATGCAGATAACGTCGTGGTGTTGAGCGGTGCAGCCTACAATGAACAGCATCAACTTCAATTAAATGAAGCAGGGGGCGATCGCACCGGATTAGCATTGCTGTGGATTAACAAACTGGTTGTGTCTTATCTGTTTTCAGAATTTCAACAAGCCGTAGAACAGGCTGGACAAGCAAGACAGTATTTGGATGCTGTCCTGGCTTTTTTATATGTACCCATCTTTCATTTCTATGAGTCTTTAGCCTACCTAGCATACTTTGGGGAACTTTCAACCCCAGAACAGCAGCAAATAAAGGAATGCATCGCTGACAACCAAGAAAAACTCAAATACTGGGCAACTCATGCGCCGATGAATTTCTTGCACAAGTTTTATCTAGTCGAGGCGGAACAAGAGCGAGTGCAAGGCAACAAAGCCTCGGCAATAGATTTATACGATCGCGCCATTGCTCTTGCGAAAGAACACGGTTACACCCAAGAAGAAGCACTTGCCAATGAACTGGCAGCTAAATTCTACCTCAATTGGCGCAAAGAGCAGATTGCTCAGTCATATATGACCCAAGCCTACTATGGCTATGCTCGTTGGGGCGCTAAAGCCAAAGTCGCCGACTTGGAACGACGCTATCCCCAACTCCTCGCCCCCATCTTAGAGCAAACCCGTTCTCCCCTCTCAACTAACGAAACTATCTTCACATTGGGGAGTCTCACCTCCACCAGTTCCGCTACTTCCGATAATAGCAGCGTCTCTGTTGCTTTAGATTTAGCTACCATTCTCAAAGCTTCCCAAACCCTTTCTGGGGAAATCGAACTCGAAAAGCTGCTTTCAGCTTTGCTGCATATTGTCATTGAAAATGCTGGAGCCGATAAATGTGTATTCATGCTTTTGGAGTCAGATCGGTTGCTAGTTCAGGCGTTAGCACAGCTTTCCCTAAGCGGTGTACAGAATCAGGCTGCCGTCAATTTTTACTCGATGTTGCTCAACCCACAGCCTATTGAAGATTCAGTTGATGTACCAGTTGGCTTAATTAATAACATCAAACGCAACTTGCAACCAGTAGTAATTACTGATGCTACAGTGTATCCGCAACTACTCAATGACGCGTATATTCAGCAACAGCAACCCAAGAGTATCTTGTGCAGCCCAGTTTTGCATCAGGGTAAATTGCTGGGCGTATTGTACCTAGAAAATAATTTGGCAACCGGAGCCTTTACAAGCGATCGCGTCGAACTGCTGAACTTACTTTGTACCCAAGCCGCAATTTCTTTGGAAAATGCCCGAATTTACCAAAATTCTCAAAACTATGCCCAACAATTGGCACAATCTCTAGCAAAATTGCAGGCTAGTGAACTCCGCTTCCAAAATTTAGCAAATAATATTCCTGGAATGGTGTACCAATTCCGTTTGGAGGTAGATGGTTCAACTTCAACACCCTACGTTAGTTCTGGCTGTTTCGACTTGTATGGGTTAGAGCCAGAGTTGGTGATGTCAGGGACACATAGCATTTATGCGATGAATCATCCTGACGATCGCCCAGCTATTGCCGAAGCGATCGCCTACTCTGCCCAAAATCTCACACCCTTTGAGGAAGAATGGCGGATTATCCTGCCTTCAGGAACCGTGAAATGGATTCAATCTGCGGCTCGGCCAGAGCTACAAGCCGATGGGGCAATCATCTGGGATGGGGTGGTGATTGATATTAGCAATGGCAAACAGGCTGAAGAATCTCTAGCCAAAGAACGAGAGTTTTTGAATGCCATCATTCACAATATTACTGATGGGATTGTTGTTTGTGATGCTAGTGGCAAATTGACTTTATTTAACAAAGCAACTCGTGACTTTCATGGCTTACCAGTACAATCATTACCAGCAGAACAGTGGACAGAACATTTCGATCTCTATCAACCAGATGGGCAAACACCTCTATCAACCACGGAAATTCCTTTGTTTCGCGCCTTGCAAGGGGAAATAGTCGAAAACGCTGAAATGGTAATTGCACCGAAGCATGGTTCTAAGAGAATTTTGTTAGCTAGCGGACAAGCGATCTTCGATTCTTCGGGTAACAAACTCGGTGCAGTCGTTGTAATGCGAGATATTAGCGAAAGGGCGCGGCTTGAAGCCGAACGCAAACAAGCTGAACTTGCCTTGCAGCAAAAATCACTTGATTTACAACAAGCATTGAACGATTTACAAAACGCCCAATTACAAATTGTTCAAAGCGAAAAAATGTCAGCACTGGGCAACTTAGTTGCTGGTGTGGCTCACGAAATGAATAATCCCCTTGGTTTTATAGCTGCCAGTCTCAAGCAAGCTAAACCCACTGTTGCTGATATTGTTGAACACTTAAAGCTTTATCAAGAAAGTTTACCCCACAAAAATGATGAAATTAAAAACCATGCTGAAGAAATTGACTTGGATTATAGCTTAGAAGACTTGCCTAAGATGATTGATTCTATGTCTATGGCGTGCGACAGGCTAAAAAACATCAGCACTAGTTTGAGAACTTTCTCGCGTGCCGATCAAGACTACAAAGTGCCTTTCAATATCCACCAAGGAATCGATAGCACAATTTTAATTTTGAAACATCGTCTGAAGGCCAATGATCAACGTCCTGCTATTGAAGTTGTCACCAACTACGGTAATTTACCTCAAGTAGAATGTTTTCCTGGGCAATTAAATCAGGTATTTATGAATATAATCGCTAATGCAATTGATGCCTTAGATGAGTCTAATGTAGGACATAAATTTGAGGAAATCCAAGCCAATATTAACAAGATTGCAATTAAGACTTCGATAGAAAATAATACTATAAAAATTGCGATACGTGATAACGGCAAGGGGATAAGTGAACAAGTGAAAAATAAGATATTTGACCATTTATTTACGACAAAATCTGTCGGGAAAGGCACAGGTTTAGGATTAGCGATCGCTCGTCAAATCGTTGAAGAAACCCATAATGGTAAGTTGAGTTGTAACTCTATTCTCGGTGAGGGGACAGAGTTTATCATTGAAATTCCAGTGTAAATATTTTCTCTGTTTATATGGCATTTCCTAAGCAAATAAGGTGTCAGCCATAAGTAGATCGGTGTAAAAATTTGTCGTTGGGATAAGGCAGAGGGTAGAAGAGAAGAGGGTTTTAATCTAGGTTAGAGAAACATGAGTGAATACTCTCACAAATGTTGAGAAATATCGGTCTAATGAATAGGGGTGAGGTTGTTATTTACACTTCATTAAATTAGGAAATGCTATAAATAATTTTCAGAGATATGGGAATACTAAATCTAGAAATTCTCTGGATTTAGTTAGCAATATGGTTAGCACTTTAGTCAGTATTCCTGGATATCGCATCAGTGAAGAACTTTACAATGGTTCCAGAACCCTAGTTTATCGAGGGTATCGAGAAATCGACTCATTACCTGTAGTGATTAAACTGCTGAAAAATCCTTATCCTAGCTTCTGTGAACTGGTGCAGTTTCGCAATCAGTACACTATTGCCAAAAATCTCAACTCACCCCTGATTATCCAAGCTTACAGCCTCGAAGCATACCAAAATGGCTATGCATTAGTGATGGAAGACTTCGGAGGAATTTCCTTTAAGAAATGGACTTTTCAAGGGGAAACAGCGCCATCTTTGATGGAGTTTTTAGAGGTAGCGATCGCTCTCTGCAATGCCTTAGATATCCTCTACCGTTCGCGCATTATTCATAAAGATATTAAACCAGCCAATATTTTAATTAATCCCGAAACTAAACAAGTTAAATTAATCGACTTTAGTATTGCATCTTTACTACCACGAGAAACCCAAACTCTCATCAATCCCAATGTATTAGAAGGGACACTCGCTTATATTTCTCCAGAACAAACAGGCAGAATGAATCGGGGGATTGACTATCGAACTGACTTTTATTCTTTAGGTGTGAGTTTTTACGAATTACTGACTGGGGAATTACCATTTCAATCAAACGATCCGATGGAGTTGGTACATTCTCATATCGCTAAAATGCCTACAGCATTAGGAAACAGGGAACAGGCTTCTGCCTTGAGCCTCTCTGCATTGAGATTGTCGAAGTGTCACACCGAAGTCCGAATGGGAATAGGGAATAGAAAAGATATTCCCCAGGTAATTTCAGATATCGTCATGAAATTGATGGCGAAAAATGCTGAAGACAGATATCAAAGTGCCTTGGGACTGAAGTTTGATCTAGAAATTTGTTTAAATCAACTACAAGAAACTTGTCGGATTGAAAGCTTTGAAATTGCGCGCCGGGATGTGTGCGATCGCTTCATCATTCCCGATAAACTCTATGGAAGAGAAACCGAAGTATTAACCCTACTTCAAGCATTTGAGCGAGTCAGCCTTGGGGCAACAGAAATGATGCTGGTAGCTGGGTTTTCGGGAATTGGGAAAACTGCGGTTGTCAACGAAGTTCATAAACCCATTGTGCGACAACGCGGCTATTTTATCAAAGGGAAATTTGACCAATTTCAACGGAATATTCCCTTCAGTGCATTTGTGCAAGCATTCCGAGATTTAATGGAGCAATTGTTAACAGAAAGTAATCTTCAGCTAGAGCAATGGAAAAACAAAATATTAGATGCTGTTGAAGAAAATGGACAGGTGATTATTGAAGTCATTCCCGAATTATCAAGAATTATTGGTCAACAACCATCTGCAACAGAGTTATCTGGAACTGCGGCACAAAATAGATTTAATTTACTGTTCCAAAAATTTACCCAAGTATTTACTAATAAAGAACATCCATTAGTGATATTTTTAGATGATTTGCAATGGGCAGATTCGGCATCGCTAAATTTAATGCAGCTATTAATGGCTGATACAGGACATCTTTTCGTCATTGGTGCGTATCGTGATAACGAAGTTAACCCAGCACATCCATTAATGTTGACTTTGGGTGAAATTAGAAAAAACCAAGCAACGATTAATACGATTAATTTAGCACCACTAGATCGAGTGCAAGTTAATCAGTTAGTTGCTGACACACTTAAATGTACAGAAAATTTGGCATTGCCTCTTTCTCAATTGATCTATCAAAAAACTCAAGGTAATCCGTTTTTTGCAACCCAGTTTCTCAAAGCATTACATCAAGATAGGCTGATTGAATTTGACTTTGATTCAGGCTGTTGGCAATGTGACATTGCACAAGTAAATCAACAAGCAGTTACAGATGATGTTGTAGCTTTTATGGGTTTTCAATTGCGAAAACTACCGCCATCAACTCAACAAAGATTGCAGCTAGCTGCTTGTATTGGCAACTCTTTTGATTTAGAAACTTTAGCAATTGTTTCGGAAAAATCGCAAATTGAGACAGCTACCGATTTGTGGAAAGCATTACAAGAAGGGTTAATTTTACCGATCAGTGATGTTTATAAGTTTTATCAACAAGAGTCATTAGTCACTTGTACTGAGCGACTTGCCTTGAGCGAAGTCGAAAGGAGTCGAAGTATTAGTCATCTGTCATTAGTAGATAGTCAAAAACAAATGACCAATGACAATGGACAAATGACAGTTTCTTATAAATTTTTACACGATCGCGTCCAACAAGCAGCCTATTCGCTGATTCCTGACGACCAAAAACAGACGACTCATTACCAAATCGGACAACTACTTTTACAACAAATTTCCCCAGCAGCAAGAGAAGACCGGATTTTTGAAATAGTTAATCAATTAAATTACGGAACTGCTTTAATTACCAAACAAACAGAACGAGAAGCATTAGCTGGACTCAATCTGATTGCCAGTGGCAAAGCCAAAAATGCCACCGCCTATCAAGCCGGTCGTGAATATGCCAGCACTGGATTATCCTTGTTGGGAGAAAGTGCTTGGCAGCAACACTATGAAATGACGCTATCATTCCATAACGATTTGACTGAATTAGCAATGCTGTGCGGTGACTTTGAGGCGATGGAACAGTTGATTGAGACGGTAATCACTCACGCACACTCTTTAATGGAACAGGTGAATGTTTACCGCATTCAAATTCAAGCCAATACCTCTGGGAATAAACTGACCGAAGCCATTGCAATCGGACAGCAACTCCTGCAACAGCTTGGCGTCACAATTCCAGAAGCCCCCACACCAGAAGATATTCAACAGTCAATCCAAGAGATTACCGAATTGATTGGAGACAGGAAAATTGAAGATTTTGTTCACCTCCCGGTAATGACCGATCCGCACAAACTGGCAATTATCCAGATTGCCAGCAGCATCATACCAGCAGCTTATCTCTGTGGCTCTCCCTTGTTTTCAATACTGACTTCCTTTTCAATCAAATTATCCCTGCGGTACGGAAACATCTCTGCTTCAGCGTATCACTATGCTTGCTATAGCATGATTGTCTGTAAACTATTGCAAGATGTGGATTTAGCAATCGAGTTTGGTCAGTTGTCCTTGAATGTTGTCTTAAAACTCGATGCTAAAACGACTAAACCTGAAGTATTAGTGACGCTGGCAGGATTTATGCTACACCGTAAATCTCACGTCAAAGAAATGTTACCACTCTTGAGCGAGAGCTACGCGACTTCCCTAGAAGTTGGAAACCTGCAATTCGCCGGATATAGTGGATACTGTTTTTGCCTCACTTCTTTTTGGTGCGGTCAGCCCCTTGTCGCTTTGGAGTCGGATACGCGCACCTACTACAACGGTTTGGTGCAAATAAACCAATTGACAACTGCCAATTACTGCCTGATTTATCTGCAATCTATTTTAAATTTACTGGGTTTTGCGGAGAATCCCACCCTTTTGTCTGGCTCAGACCTGGAAGAGAGGGAACTTTTGCCCTTGCTGCTGTCTGCGAATGACCTGTTTGGGCTGTATAACTTCTATTTATATAAACTGACCCTTTGCTTTTTATTTGGAGAAATTGAGTCAGCAAATCACCATGCCATTGAGGGCAGAAACTATTTAATGACTGCTGGGGGAATGGTCGGCGAACCTGCCTTTTATTTCTATGATTCTTTGATTGCTCTGGCACTATTGAGTCAACCGTCAAGCGAGGTGTCAACAATCTTAGAGCGTGTAGCAGAAAACCAAATCAACTTACAGCATTGGGCGCATCATGCCCCAATGAATCACCAGCATAAGGTTGATTTGGTAGAAGCCGAAAAATGCCGAGTGTTAGGACAGAAAGCCGAAGCTATTGAGCTATATGACAAGGCAATTTCTGGAGCCAAAGCGAACGAATATATTCAAGAAGAGAGCCTAGCTAACGAACTGGCCGCCAAGTTCTACCTTGACTGGGGCAAACAACGGCTTGCCCAGGACTACATGACGGAAGCCTACTATGGCTATGCTCGTTGGGGTGCGAAAGCTAAGGTTGCCCACTTGGAAAGACACTATCCCCAACTCCTCGCTCCCATCCTCCAGCAAACCCGTTCTCTCCTCTCAACTTATGAAACGATCTTCACCTTGGGGAGTGTCACCTCTACCAGTTCCAGCAGTAGCATCTCTGTGGCTTTAGATTTAGCTGCCATTCTCAAAGCTTCTCAAACTATCTCAAGCGAAATTGAATTTGAAAAACTACTTTCATCGTTGCTGCATATTGTCATTGAAAATGCTGGCGCAGATAAGTGTGTATTAATGCTGGCGGAGTCAGGTAATTTATTGATTCGGGCATTAGCAAAGCTGGATGGAAATAGCAAAGTTGATTTTTCGGACATGCTGACCAATCCACAGCCTGTTGAAGAGTCTATTGATCTACCAGTTGGCTTAATTAATACTGTTAAACGCAGTTTCCAAACTGCTGTGATTATTGATGCCACAGTACATCCCCAATTAATTCATGACTGCTACATTCAGCAACAGCAACCTAAGAGTATCTTGTGTAGTCCGATTTTAAATCGGGGTAAATTGCTTGGGGTGTTGTACCTAGAAAATAATTTGGCGACTGGAGCCTTTACGAGCGATCGCGTCGAACTGCTCAACTTACTTTGCGCTCAAGCCGCAATTTCCCTAGAAAATGCCCGATTGTATCAACAAGCCCAGCAAGCACTAATTGATTTACAACAGGCACAATTACAAATTGTCCAAAGTGAAAAAATGTCTGCACTCGGTAATTTAGTTGCAGGGGTAGCCCATGAAATGAATAATCCTTTGGGCTTTATTGCTGCTAGCCTCAAACAAGCTAAACCCACCTTTACTGATATTACCGAACACTTAAAGTTATATCAAGAAAGTCTACCAAATAAGAGTGAGCAAATTCTCGATCATGCGGTCGAAATCGACTTGGATTATAGCTTAGAAGATTTGCCAAAGATGATTGATTCCATGACAATGGCGTGCGATCGCCTAAAAAATATCAGCACCAGTTTACGAACTTTCTCCCGTGCCGATAAAGATTATAAAGTACCATTTAATATTCACCAAGGCATCGACAGTACGATTTTAATTTTGAAACATCGTCTCAAAGCTAACGAACAACGTCCAGCAATTGAAGTGATTACTAACTACGGTGATTTACCGCAAATAGAATGTTTCCCTGGTCAATTAAATCAGGTGTTTATGAATATTTTGGCAAATGCCATTGATGCTTTAGATGAGTCAAATACTGGGCGCACTCTTGCAGAAATCAAAGCAAATCCCAACTGGATTACAATTACAACTTCAGTAGAAGAGGAAGGAGTGAAAATTACCATTTTGGATAATGGTAAGGGGATGAGTGAAGAAATAAAACAAAAGATTTTCGACTATTTATTTACTACAAAAAGTGTGGGTCAAGGTACGGGATTAGGATTGGCGATCGCTCGGCAAATTATTGTCGAAAAACATAGCGGAGCGATCGCAGTGAATTCTCAACCTGGCCACGGAACTGAATTTGTGATTCAGCTACCTTTTTCGGCTTGAAGAAGAAGTCAGAATTCAGTTGGTCACTGAGTTTACGGTGAGCGCAGTCGAAGTGACCACCTAAATTCTGCTTCGATAACTTATAAACCTATAATTGTATCATATACGTGCCTTTTTCCATTCGTTGAACTCACGTTTTACTAGGTTGCCAATGCTGCATTTATGGAAAAACAGCAACCCTTCTCCCTCAAGCAGATTTCTTCAGAGGATTGGGAAAATACGCCGCAGGATGTGAAGTCTCTGGTAGAATCACTGCTAGCAAATGCGGCTTTATCAGAAAGCCAAAGCCGACTCATTCAATTTCTGGATGCCACCCCCATTGCGATCGCTGTCCACGACTCAACAGGGCAACTTGTTTACATAAATCATCTGGCACAGGCATTGCTAGGCATTGATCGCCCATTAGAACTGAGTTCAGACCAACTCTCAGAAGTCTTTCAAGTTTACCGTGAGGGCACTGAGGAGCTTTATCCCTTAGAAGCGTTACCCAGTAATCGGTCTCTGGCTGGGGAAACGATTTGGGTTGACGATCTAGAAATTCATCGTGGCGATCAAGTGATTCCTCTGGAGGTTTGGGCGACTCCGATTTTTGGCGATCGGGGTAAGGTGACGTATGCGATTGTGGCGTTTCAAGATATTAGCGATCGCAAACGCCAGCATTTAGAACAGCAGATGGTCGAAAATACCCTGGTGAAAAGTGAACGCCGCTACCGCCAGGTGATCCAGGTACAAACGGACTTGATTTTGCGATCGCTACCGGACACCACCATTACTTTTGCAAACGATTCTCTTTGCTTTGCTCTCGGTCAATCTTTAGAGAATGTAATTGGATGGCAATGGAGTAACTTTGTACCGCCAGAGGATTTAGACGAGTTGTCTGGCAAAATTGCAGCTCTCACCCCAGAAAAGCCAATCTTTGAAAACATCAATCAGGACTACCGCTCCAACAACCAGATTGGCTGGACACAGTGGATTAACTTGGGGATTTTTGATGAGCATGGACAGTTGACCGAAATTCAATCGGTGGGGCGAGACATCACCGCACTACAGGAGCAAATTCAACGCGAACAAGCACTGAATCGAGTTTTCCAATCCATCCGCAATTCCCTTGATTTAGACACGATTTTTGCCACCGCGACAGCAGAAACAGCGAAACTTTTGAAAACCCTGGACTGCTTTGTGGTGCAATATCTGCCAAAACAGGGCATTTGGAAACATATTGCGGAATTTCGCCATAATCCAGACGCACCAACAGTCATTGGCTTGGAGATTCCCGATGTGGGTAATCCCTTTGCAGCTCAACTCAAGCAGTTGCAGATTGTGCGGGTGGAAAATACAACCAACCTCGACAATGAGATTAACCAGGAAGTCGCCCAAATCATACCCGGCGCTTGGTTACTCATTCCCCTAGTGATTGAAGACACCCTGTGGGGGAGTTTCACAATTATAGCGCCCCAACAACCGTTTACCTGGAGCGATAACCAGATCAAACTGGCCCAGTCCGTCGCAGACCAACTGGAGATCGCAATTCACCAGGCCAATCTTTACCAACAAATACAACTGGAACTAACCGAACGCCGTCGGGTAGAGATGGCTCTGAGAGAAAGCGAAGCCCGGTTTCAAAATATGGCGGCGAATGTACCAGGGGCGATTTTTCGTTACCTGCTCCGCCCTGATGGTTCTGACAGTGTAGTATACATGAGTCAGGGTTGTTACCGTCTTTGGGAAGTAGAAGCCCAAGATGTTGTCACAGATGCCACCATCCTCTGGCAAATGATCCATTCGGAAGACGTGGCTGGAATGCAAGCCTCAGTGATGGAGTCAGCACAAACATTACAACCCTGGTACTGGGCGTGGCGAATTACCACACCATCAGGGCGGGAAAAATGGCTGGAAGTTGCTGGCAGACCCACTCTCCAAGCCAATGGTGATATTATTTGGGATACATTGATTCTGGATGTAACCGAACGCAGACAAGCCGAATACCGTTTTCAAACTCTAGCAGCCAATACCCCAGGGGTGATTTATCAGTATGTGCTACATCCCGATGGATCGAATGCAATGCTTTATGTCAGTCCTGGTTGTCGATATCTCTGGGAACTAGAATCCCAAGATATTGAGCAGGATGTGGAAATAGTCTGGCGGATGGTGCATCCCGACGATTTGCCCGCTATGCGAGATTCAGTGCTGGTTTCTGCCGAGACTCTACACCCGTGGAATTGGGAATGGCGCGTGACAACGCCATCGGGTCGGCAAAAATGGTTGCAAGCCTCGGCACGACCGCAGCGACAAGCCAATGGCGATATTATTTGGGATGGGCTGATTCTGGATGTCAGCGAACGGCAAGCGGCGCTACGCGAACGCAAACAAGCCGAAGAAGCGATGCGAGAAAGTGAAGCCCGCTATCGCTTGTTAGCCGAAAATACCAACGATCTCGTATGCCTTCACGAGTTGAATGGTCGATACCTCTACGTTAGCCCGTCTTGTGAATTCCTCTTGGGCTATCGGTATGACGAAATGCTCAGAGAAGATATCTATACCTTCATCCATCCCGACGATCGCGATCGCGTTTACCAGGAAATTCGGACAGCAGTATTCCGCAAAAAACCCACACCCATCACCTACCGAATGCTGCAAAAGCCTGGTAGCTATATCTGGTTTGAGACTCTCACGAAACCCATTGTGAATGCGACGGGTGAAATTGTTCAACTGCAAACCACCTCCCGCGATGTCACAGAACGCATCCAGGTGCAAAATCAGTTGAAATATGATGCCCTACACGATGGGCTAACGGGGTTGCCCAATCGCCATTTCTTCATGAAACGGTTGGAATTAGCTATTCAACGAACCTACCGTCTCGAAAATTATCATTTTGCTGTTTTATTTCTCGATCTCGATCGATTCAAAGTCGTCAATGATAGCCTGGGACATTTGGCAGGAGATCAATTACTCATTGCCATTGCTCAAAAACTCCAAGCCACCCTCCGGAAAATGGATCTCGCAGCTCGTTTGGGTGGCGATGAGTTTGTGATTCTACTTGAAGAAATTAAGGATATTCAGGAAGCAGTTCGCATCACAGAACGGATTTTGGCAGAGTTGCAAACACCCATGATGATTGAAGGACGTGAAGTATATACCACCTGTAGCGTTGGTATTGTCTTGGGTACAAAAGACTACGTTCAAGCCTCCCACCTATTGCGAGATGCTGATATTGCGATGTATCGGGCAAAAAACAAGGGCAAAGCCCGATATGAAATTTTTGATACTGAGATGCACACTCAAGCTTTGCATCGACTGCATTTAGAAAACGATCTGCGTCGAGCAATTAAGTGTCAAGAATTTGTCCTTCACTATCAACCGATTGTTGCTCTAGACACTAGACATCTTGTTGGCTTTGAAGCACTGATTCGTTGGCAACACCCTACCCAAGGGTTGAAATTTCCCGGAGAATTCATCCCTATAGCTGAGGAAATAGGACTGATTACGCTTTTGGACTATTGGGCAATTCGTACAGCCTGTTATCATCTGGCAGCTTGGCAAACGGCTTTCCCGGAACTTTCTGCCATGAAAGTGAGTGTCAATCTTTCGGCGCAAGATATCAAGCAGTCCGATCTGTTAGAAGAAGTCGATCGGGTTCTGACTCAAACCCAATTGAATGGTCGTTACCTGACGTTAGAAATTACCGAAAGTATGTTGATTGAAGACATTGAGTCTACGATTAGTGTACTGGGCCAGTTGAAAGAGCGAGGAATTCAAATTAGCATTGACGATTTTGGCACGGGATATTCATCGTTAAACTATCTTCACCGTTTGCCTGTGGATAGTCTGAAGGTCGATCGCTCTTTTGTAAATCAAATTCAATCAGGCAAAAAAAATCATCAGATTGTCGAAACTATAGTGGCGCTGAGTAACCATTTAGAACTCGATGCGATCGCGGAAGGCATAGAAACTCAAGAACAACTGGAACGCCTGCAACACCTTGGCTACAAATTCGGTCAAGGGTATTTATTCTCCAAACCCATGAGCAATAACGCAGTAGAAGCACTTTTAGCAAGTAAAAGCTTGTATTATAACCTTTGGTCTTAAGTATATTTTTTCGCTTAAGGAGAAAGGGGAAACAAAAAACGTACTGAATGCTGAGTCAGAAGAGTACTGAGTAATTTTACATTTGGTAAATGCCCCATCTCTTGTGGGTTGTCTTTCAACTCAGCACTCAGCAGTTTTCATGCCTTCCCCGCCACCACCCGCTTTTGAAGCAAAAGTTCCAGTGCTGCTTGATATTGCAGATCCGCTTGGGTGCCAATCTGTTCGCGGTTAATGGCTACTTGGGAAATCACTTTATCTGGCTTAATGCCTAATTTGTTAATATCCCGGTGTTGAGGAGTTTCGTACTTAGCAATTGTGACTGCCAAACCTGAACCATCTGATAATTCAAATAAAGATTGAATCAAACCCTTGCCAAAGGTGGTTTCGCCTACCAGTTGAGCGCGACCATTATCTTGGAGTGCGCCGGCGAGAATTTCACTCGCACTAGCAGTTCCTTGATTCACCAAAATCACTAGAGGATCGTTTGTTAGGGCTGGCCCAAAGGCTTCAAAACTCCCCTGAATGCCTTGTCGGTTAACAGTGTAAACAATCGTGCCAGAGTCTAACCACAGACGGGCAATTTCAATTCCGGCTTGCAATAACCCCCCAGGATTATTTCGTAAATCTAGAATGTAGGCAGCAGCGCCTTTTTTTTCTAGACTAGAAATAGCGTGTGCTAATTCCGTTGAAGCGTTGGCATTAAATTGGGTAAGACGTAGGTAGCCAATGGGTGTACCCTCCGCAGAAACACGCAAATCCGAAACCACAGGGTTAAGAGCAATGCGATCGCGTGTTAGCCTAATTTCCGTTTCTGCCTCTCCGTCCCGTTCGATCAAGAGAGTCACAAGGCTGCCACTGGGCCCGCGCATTCTGGTAGCAGCTTCATCAAGGGTGAGATTTTCTGTGGAAACGCCTTCAATTTTAAGAATGCGATCGCGTGGTCGAATCCCCGCTTTATCTGCCGGTGAACCGGCGATGGGAGCCACTACTTCTAACTTCCCATTCTCAGAATTCAAGGCAATTTGCAATCCTACCCCAGTCAGTTCCCCAGAAGTATTGACCTGCAAGCTGCGGTACTGTTCTGGATCTAAAAAGCGGGTAAAAGGATCGTCGAGGCTCTTGAGCATCTTCCCAATTGCCTCATAACTGGCATTTGAGTCTGCCAGTGGCTTCTCCAGAACCTTTTGCCGCACAGCCGCCCAGTTTTGATGATTAAATGTCTCATCTAGATAAGTACGATTAACAATTCGCCAAACTTCCGAAACCAGCTTTTGTTCCCCCGTCAAAGCCACCGCTGGCTGAGTGAGCGTACCCAACGCCAAGCAAAACGCCATTAACAATGAAAATCCAACCCGAAAGACTTGTTTATTCATGAACCCCATTATCAATTCCACCTCAACCCAAATTCCTTAGATAATGCCTACTTCCTCTGTTGTTGATGAAATCTATCTCTCGATTATGTTACTTTTTTTATAGAAGTGGTGCATTTTTCTCATCAAGTTGTTCAGTCAACTGATGCATCGTATCCACTCACCAAAGGATAAAATCTACTTTGTGTCCACTATTTTGTGTGTAGGGGCGTAAAGAGATCGCAATATATTCCATCTTTACAGAGTGTAAAGTTTCTGAAGTCTCTTAGCACACTGAAAGCTGAAAAGCAAAGAAAAAAAACTCCCCTTTACTAAAATCCCAAAATTACTATTTGGGAGAGAAGTCTGAGCGAAGGCTTCTGCCGATTCAGAACTTCGGGATTTATCAACCGCAACCGACTTTTAGGAACTTGAGATTGTATGGCCAACGTTTACGACTGGTTTGAGGAACGCCTGGAGATTCAGGCACTCGCCGAAGACGTTACTAGCAAGTACGTCCCTCCCCACGTCAATATCTTTTACTGCCTGGGTGGAATTACCTTGGTTTGCTTTCTCATCCAGTTTGCTACTGGATTTGCCATGACGTTCTACTACAAGCCAACAGTTACTGAAGCTTTCTCCTCAGTGCAGTACATCATGACTGAAGTAAACTTCGGTTGGCTAATTCGTTCCATCCATCGCTGGTCTGCCAGCATGATGGTATTGATGATGATTTTGCACGTCTTCCGGGTTTATCTCACTGGTGGTTTCAAAAAGCCCCGCGAATTGACCTGGGTAAGTGGTGTAATCCTAGCTGTGATCACCGTTTCCTTCGGAGTTACCGGCTATTCCCTACCTTGGGACCAAGTTGGCTACTGGGCTGTGAAAATCGTTAGCGGCGTACCAGAAGCAATTCCCGTGGTTGGAGTTCTGATTTCCGACCTGCTACGTGGCGGTTCCAGTGTTGGTCAAGCAACACTAACTCGTTACTACAGCGCACACACCTTTGTACTGCCTTGGCTGATTGCAGTATTCATGCTGTTTCACTTCTTGATGATCCGCAAGCAAGGCATTTCCGGGCCTTTGTAATCTCAGCTATTAGCGAAAGGCAACATTTGTCAGTTTTCAGATTGAGTTGTTTGTTTTAAACTTATGAAACACAAGAAATTAATTGCACATAAGTTCCAAAAAACAAATACTTGTATCTGGAGCCTAAAGCTATAGAAAACCTTCAGGCGGATGACTGTAGATATACAAACGCTGTTTCCCGCCTGTTGGTTGCCTAGTAGCTGATAGCTTTCACAAATGCTTTAATTTAACTTAAGCAGGAGAGCACATTTCAAAATGTCAACACAAAAAAAACCTGACCTGAGCGATCCTCAGTTAAGAGCCAAACTCGCTAAAGGCATGGGTCACAACTACTATGGTGAACCCGCTTGGCCTAATGACTTACTTTACGTCTTTCCAATTGTGATCATGGGTTCCTTCGCTGCGATTGTGGCTCTAGCCGTGCTAGATCCCGCAATGACCGGTGAACCAGCAAATCCTTTCGCCACACCATTGGAAATTTTGCCAGAGTGGTACTTGTATCCAGTCTTCCAAATTTTGCGATCGCTTCCTAACAAACTTTTAGGAGTGTTAGCAATGGGTTCCGTACCAGTAGGGCTAATCCTCGTTCCCTTTATTGAGAACGTGAATAAGTTCCAAAACCCCTTCCGCCGTCCAGTTGCAACTACAGTATTCCTTGTTGGTACTCTTGTCACCGTGTGGCTGGGTATTGGTGCTGCTTTGCCATTGGATAAATCTTTAACCTTGGGACTATTCTAAATTAGTCACCACAAAGTGCTTTGACGCCTGTGAGTTTCAAGAGCAGATGCAGATGTGCTTTTGAAAGCAATCAACAGGCGTCAATTTTAACAGGAAAGAATTCAGAAGTCAGAAGCCAGAATAGGCTAAACCTTAGCTATCCGCTAACAGAATTAAATTGTGAACGAAAAAGCGGATAACACCACCCAAAGCGAGTCCGTGTATCTTAGGGGAAAGCAAGTTATGCATAGCGTCTTATAGATAGTGTCTGCATAAATGGGTTTAAGTTCCCCACTAAATATGCTTTTTTTAGTGGTCAACAAGATAGTGTTGGATTTGTAGCCAGATCCCGCAGTGTATCCCTCACTGATTTCCTTCTGTTAGCGGATAGCTAGGGTTTAGCCCATTCTGAATTCTCTATTCTGAATTCTTCTATAGTTCAGATTGCATCTGGGATTTGCAGTTTTGGATAGAAAAGTTATTCCAAAATCTCAAATCATCAAAAGTCAAGAAATACAAACATTTCCTACTTACTTAACGTAAGTTGCTAGTTACAACCCTCAGAATGCCAAAATCATTCATGTTTTGTATTTTGGTACATAGAATATGTCAATTTAGATTTTTTTATGTCAGAGAAATTTTGCGAACAGTGCAGAATTTAATAACTAGCAACTTGGGTTTACTTATATTCAACTCACAGTTAATGCTTAGTATAGTGCAGCAAGACCATCTGACGGTTAAGAGCGAACTCAGGCTCTTAAACCAGGTGCAAGAATGGTTTGAGCAATTTTGTCTGCAACACTTGTCTCAACTTGGCTGGTCAAAAACCCAACTCGATCGCCTCAATTTAGCATTAGCAGAAGGCTTTACCAACGCCGTTCGTCACGCTCATCATGCTTTACCGCCAGAAACAACCATTGAGATTAACGTTTATCTGTGGATTGACCGACTAGAGATTAGAATTTGGGATTATGGAAAACCTTTCAATCCTGATGCGATCGCAGAGCCAGTCCCAGGTACTCTACAAGTAGGTGGGTATGGATGGTTTCTCCTCCGGCGGTTGGCTGACAAGGTTGTATACGAACGTGGTGCGGATGGTAGAAATTGCCTGCTCATTGTTAAGTACTCTGTAGAAGCACAAAAGTAACAGTGAAATAGTCAAGGCTAAAGGAAGGAAAGAATAATTATGATGTCAATTTTGGCTTGTGAGCGGAGTGAAGTGTAGGGAAGAAGTATCGACAAAAAACGAGGGCTTTTCTTCTCTACAATACTCTCTTGTACTTAGGAGTCAAAAAACTTCTCATATAGCCGTAACCAAGCTAACGAAGACTTTGCCCAAAGTTGAGCTACACACTTTCAAACAGAAGCATATTTTTGCTGAAATACATAGTTATTTGATTGATAAAAGTATACTCCTTTTTCAATATTATTTAACTTGGAGAAATATATTTTTTACGTGAAATTGCTTATTCATTATGATTTTTTTGTAAAATTACAAGTAATAACTTTGTATAAAAATAACTAGTGAATATAGTAAAAATAGCATTCGAGCTACACTAGCTCACTTGTTAAGATTTGTCAGCAGTGTTGAGAGTCTTGATGTTTGTTCTCCAACAAGTGCCATTTCGTGCTTAAAGAGATAGACAGAATAGGGGACAAAATATGACTAAGACAGCCCTAATCACAGGAATTACTGGTCAAGATGGCTACTATCTCAGCCATTTGCTCCTCAACCGTGGTTATCGAGTTGTCGGATTAGTACCCCCACATCGACAACCTAATTTGACCAAACTGGGAATACTGGCAAATCAGGTAGAAATTTTTACGGTTGACTTGAGGGATAGTGCGGCACTGTTGACCGCAGTTGAACAATTGCGTCCCCAAGAAATTTACAATTTGGCGGCTCCCAGTTTTGTACCCGACTCCTGGAACGACCCATTGGGAACTCTGGATTTAATAACTGGTACAGCTACTAGGCTCTTGGAAGCAGTACGAAAAGTTGGTTTGTCTACCAGATTTTATCAAGCTAGCAGTTCAGAAATGTTTGGCGATGTATTCCTCTCGCCTCAAGATGAGGAAACCGCTTTTCGTCCCAAAAATCCCTATGCTGCGGCTAAAATGCACGCCCACTGGACGATGGTGCATCATAGACAGCGCTATGGACTATTTGCCTGTAGCGGAATTTTATATAATCACGAGTCTCCTCTACGCCCACCTCAGTTTGTCACACGCAAAGTTTCTTTGGCGGCTGCATCAATTAAATTGGGTTTAACTGACACCTTAGAAATGGGTAATCTGGATGCCAAACGTGATTGGGGCTTTGCAGGTGATTACGTAGAGGCTATGTGGTTAATGTTACAAATTGATGAGCCAGAAGAATATGTGATTGGCACTGGTAAACTACACAGTGTGAGAGATTTAGTTGCCACAGCCTTTGAGTCTGTCGGCTTGGATTGGAAGCAGCATGTAGTTTTAAATACTGACTTTTTGCGACAAGATGAGCATTTTGAACTAGTAGCTAACCCCAGCAAAGCTAAAAGAAACCTCGGCTGGGAACCCCAAGTAAGCTTTGAGGAACTTTTAGAAAAAATGGTAAAAACAGATTTGGAGCGGTTACAAAGCGGTGCGTTGGATGAAGTCCTTGCCGCAGGCATCGCGCCCTTACCGCAAGTGTAAATAATTTAAGATGCAAATCACTACAGTGACAAAAAACCTGAATTTAGGTGATAAAGTTAACAAAAAAACTAACCATGTCTTCGTGTTTTTAGAAATTTTTGCTCACGAAGGTGGTATTCAATCGTATATAAAAGATATTTTTCGCGCCTATTTGGGATTGGGCCAAGACTACAAGGCAGAAGTCTTTTTGCTGCGAGATAGTGCTGATAGCTTAAATCCCTTTGAAGACGAGAACTTAAAATTTCATTACTTTAAAAATCAGTCTCCCTATTTGGGGAGATTGCAAATGGCAGCGGCTTTACTGAAGTGTCTTTTGCAAAGCCGTCCGCAGAAGGTTTTCTGCGGTCACATTAACTTAGCAGTATTAATCCAAACACTTTGCCAGCCCTTGGGAATTCCTTACACCGTGCTAACTTACGGCAAAGAAGTCTGGGAACCGCTGAAAAATCAAGAACGTCGCGCCCTGACATCAGCAGATAGAATTTGGACAATTAGTCGCTACAGCCGCGATCGCGCTTGTGTTGCTAATAGTCTAAACCCAAAAATGGTAGAGATGATGCCTTGTGCCATTGATACGGATAAATTTACTCCTGGTTCCAAACAACCAGAATTAGTCCAGAAGTATGGCTTAACTGGTGCGAAAGTGTTGATGACAGTAGCACGGTTATGGTCAGGAGATATTTACAAGGGTGTAGATGTCACCATTCGGGCCATACCACAAATCGCTCAAGTTTTCCCAGAAGTGAAATATTTGGTAATTGGTCGCGGTGACGATCAACCGCGATTGGCACAGCTAGCAAAAGATTTAGGTGTGAGCGATCGCGTTGTATTTGCTGGTTTCGTTGCCACAGAAGAATTAATGGAACATTATCGCCTTGCTGACGCCTATATTATGCCTTCGCAAGAAGGCTTTGGCATAGTTTATCTAGAAGCAATGGCTTGTGGAGTGCCGGTGTTATCCGGTGACGATGATGGTTCCGCTGACCCCTTGCAGGATGGTAAACTAGGGTGGCGAGTACCACACCGCAGTCCTGATGCTGTAGCAGCAGCTTGTATAGAAATGCTTCAAGGGGATGACCAGCGATGTGATGGAGAGTGGCTGCGACAACAGGCGATCGCTCTATTTGGCATCAATGCCTTTCAACAGCACTTACAAAAAATGCTGCTATCCTCAGTAATAAAGTCCATTTGAGTCCAAATGACAAATGACCAATGACCAATGACTAAAATCGCTATCCTAGAAGGAGAGCAGAACAAAATTTATTAAAAATGAGCTTTAAGTCATTTCAATTGAATCTTTTAAATCTCCGCCCTTGGCTCATCTTGCTGGCAGTTATTTGGTTGCTGGCATCAGTGGGCTTGGGTTGGTTAGTTAATTCATTGCTAATTATTTTCGGGTTGCTGTTGTTGGCACCTATTGCGGCTTTTTTTGGCTTTCGTTGGTGGCTGCAACGCAACTTGGTTGCCGATCAATGTCCCGTCTGTGGATATGAATTTACAGGTTTAAATAATAGTCAGTTGCAATGTCCTAACTGTCAGGAATTACTGTTAGTACAAAATAGTCATTTTCAGCGCTTCACACCAGAAGGCACAATTGATGTCACTGCTGTAGAAGTTCCAGCCAAATCACTGGAAGAATAGTCAAGGATCGTTAGTCATTAGTCATTTATGTTTTACTAATGACTAATGACTATTTATTTTTTTGCGAGATTGAGAGGTTATAAGTATGCTGTTGCGGGGATAGTTCGCCCACATACAGTGAGTATTTTCCTGGCTGCCAATAACCAGAAAGTTCTGACTTACCTCCAGAGTAACTATCTGCTAGTACGCAAAAGCGCCCCCCTGGCCCGTCGATTAACAGTGTTGGCTTGCCTTTACTTTCTACTGTTAATCGCAAATAAGGTAGTGACTCTGTAACTTGGATAACTTGATTAGGTTCAGTGGTAATATTGCCACAATTACTTTTGACAGTTCCTCCAGATTTTCCATTCAAAATCAATGGATCGGGTTGGGAATTTCGATTAATTTGGATTGTTGGCGTCTGTGCCAAATTAGCCTCAGTGAAAACCAAACTCATCGCCAAAGCTGTAGGAATAATTGCAAGTAGCCTAAGCGTCTTCATTTTAATTAATGCTCCAGATTTTTTTGAGAGCAATATTGTTATACAGTCTGATTTATTTAGACGACAGCAATACCTCTTGGTTCCGAAAGCTGCCGTATAAAGTAATACTAGTCAGTTAAGGATTATTTGTGAAGATTTGATAGGTGTGTGTAGAGACGTTGCATTGCAACATCTCTAGAATTGATGTCTGTAAGGTCTTGCACGCACAGAGATTAGCTAAAATCACTAAGACAACCACCAAAAATAGAATTTGGTTGGTCTATTGTTGAATAAGTATGCTACAGAGGTAGAAAAAATTGATGAATCCTCAACCAGAAGAAGACTTACAGCGTCGCCTCGATAAGCTAGAGGCAGAGATTAATTCCCCGCCTGGGGTGGTTTCACCAGAACAAAAACAAACGCCTCAGTCTGTTTTTGCCAGCTTAAACTTGCAACTAGAGCGATTTCAGATTTGGTTCAACAGCTTATCTAGTGTGAAAAAGCTGGTAGTTGCGGGTGTGACGTTGCTAGCAGGCTTGGCGATCCTGCAAGCAGTGTTTAAACTAGTTGCATCTGTAATCAGTCTGGCGCTTTTGGCAGTGTTAGTGTATGTTGGATACAAATTTTTTGTGTCTGGTAGCTTTCAACGTAAGCAATAAGTTGATATGCATTTACTTTGCACTCTGCCGGGATTTATGAGAGTCAGGAGCCGCAATAAAAACGGCTTCTGACTTACACAGGATTTCAAAGAAGGTGGAGTACAGAAACGAAGTGTCAAAACTAGGTATAAAGCCTGTTTTACTTCTGTTAGCGCAGCGCATTCTGACTCTTGAATTCTGAATTCTGCTGTATTACTCCTAAATCCTATTTCAATATGCTTTTCTTTTTGCTGATTAGCTTAGTCTATTTTAATTGTGCCGATCGCGGCGTAGAAATAATATCAAAGGAAATTATTCGATGACCTCACCAATTGTCAGGAGAACTAGTAATCAATCTGGTCAGTCAAAAAAATCGGAAAGAGCCAATTCGCTGCTGCTAGCAAGTAGGCGTTTTGCTGCTTGGGCAGCTGAAATCACACTCGTGGTTACTAGTGGATTGATTCCCTTTGGCATTGGTGTCTATGCCAATTCTAGAAGCGATCTGAACCGAGTGCCGCTTAACCCCGTACTGGTAGTCACAGAAAGAGCGATCGCCAGACCCCTAGCTCTACCTGTAAGCTATGGCATCCGTAACGTTGCATGGCCGACTAATATTTTGTGGACAATCGCCTTGTTAGCGCCTGTAACTCTTTCGTGGTGGCAATTGTATTTATTAGCTAAGACTGGTAGCACACTTCCAAAACGTTGGTTAAAAGTGCGGGTTGTCAACGAGCAAGGGAAGCCGCCCGGATTGGGGGCAGTTGTAATTAGAGAAGGAGTTGGGCGTTGGACAGTACCCATTTCCATCGCCTATCTACTGTGGCGTTACAGCTTTGCTTTTCCCAATTTAGGATTATTCACATTTTTATCTTTATTAATGATTGTGGGTGAAGGGATTGGCTTACCGTCGCGTCGGGGGCGTCGCGCACTCCACGATCAACTCGCAGGTACTTATACAATTGATGCAGTCTTAGCTAGCAACAAACAAGCTCAGTCTGCTGACGGTAACGATCAAGCAGAAGAAAAGCAGGAAGGTGAAGAATTTGCGGCAGTCGAAACCAGCCAATCGCATAATTTGTGGCGGCGAATACAGCAAAATCCCAATCTGACTTTGTTTGGGGTAGGGCTGACGAGTATGACTGCTGTGCTGGCAACTTTAATCGGCACTCAAGTTTATATCCAAATTCAACAATCCCAGCGAGCAACCAAGCAAATCAACAGCCAACAATTCCTCGAACTTGTCAAACCATTGAGTCCCAACTCTGGGGCGACTAATGAGCAACGCCAAACTGCAATTCTGGCTATGGGTGGTCTTAATGACCCACAATCAATTAAATTTCTGGCGGATTTATTAGTTAGCGAAACTAACCCCAGCCTTTTGGATACTATTCAACAAGCTTTGACAACTGTCGGGCCCCAAGCCATTCCAGAACTCAAAAATAAGAATCAGTTTTTGGTCAGCGAACTGGAATCTGTGGGTGGCACTGCAACCAAAGAGCGGGAATTACGGCAAGGGCGACTACAAAGAAACCAGCGGACGATCAACAAGATTCTCTCTGTTTATAGCGGTAAAAAAATTGAGGGTGTTGACCTTAGTAGCACCCAATTAGGTCAAAGCGGTACTCCAGGAAGTTCCTTCTTCAACTTGGTACTGGACAATCTTGATTTATCAGGAGTTAAGTTTAAATCTGCAAATCTTAACCAAGCCAGCTTTAAGGGTAGCCGCTTCCGGGGTGTGGGTGAAGATGGACGCTGGGATACCTACGACGATGTAATGGCTGATTTAAGCCAAGCTCAGTTGCAGCAAGCCAATCTTACTGATGCTAATCTTAGTCGCGTCTTGATGAACCGGATCGATTTGAGCCGCGCCACTCTTAACAGAGCCAACTTATCCAACGCGCGTCTATATGATGCTAAACTCAACAGCACCCAACTAGTGGGAGCCGATCTGCGAAACGCAGTTTTGGAAAAAGCTAGCTTGACTGGGGCAGATTTAGGCGATGCCAAATTAAACGAAGCCAATCTTTATGCTGCCCGTTTAGGTCGCGCCACTGCGATTGGAACGCAATTATCTTTTGCCAACTTAACTAACACTGATTGGCAAGGGGCAGATTTATCAGGAGCCTATTTGGATCGTGCTAATCTCAGCAATGCTAACCTCAGCGCCACTCGTCTAGCTGGTGCTGTTTTACGCTCTGCCCAAATGGAAAACGTTAACTTGCAAAATGCTGACCTGAGCCTTGCAGATTTACGCGGGGCAAATGTCGCTGGAGCAGATTTTAAGGGGGCAATTCTCGCTCCTAGCAAACAAGATCCAGCAGATCAATTTGTCCAAACCCCAGATTTAGGATCAGTATCTGCCGTAGTCCAAGGGGTTGATTTTTCTCAAGCCAAAAATTTAGATGCCAAGCAATTAGCATACATTTGTACTCAAGGAGGCATTCATCCCCGTTGCCCGTAGAATGGAGGGAGCAGGGGAGCAGAGGGGCAGAGGGGCAGAGGGGCAGGGAGAGAATAACCCATGCTCCATGCCCAATTACCAATGACAAATGACAAATGACAAATTGGTGTGAGGAGTTGGTTATGAAGTATATTCCATCTTTGGTTTCAGTTTTGGGGGCTGGTTTGGTCTTGAGTCTGGTTAGTACTAAACCAGCACAAGCTCAAGTAGCTTATGGCAGTTATATCGGTATCGGTCCCACTGTTGGTTTTACCGATGGTATCCAATTTGGGGGCGTAATCGCGGGACGCTACAAGCTTTTGGAAGCACCAATTTCACTCCGCGCTCAAGTGTTAATTGGTAATAATACGGCTGTTGTACCAACGGTTTCTTACGATTTCCCCCTCAACTGGCAAGCTGATGCTTACTTGGGCGCTGGATTAGTGTTGGCTGGTGGTGGTGGTTCTTCTCCTGTGGGCGACAAAATTAGTTTTGCTTTACAACCAGGCATTGATTATATGATCCCAAATAGCAATACTGTCCTTTTTGGCAATGCCATTATTGCTTTTGATGCTTACCGAGATAGCAGTGGTACAGCTATCTCGGTACAAGGTGGTGTTGGTTTAAGATTTTAAAGGGTATGCTATCCCTAAGAAGCGTTAAACTTCATTGCAAATTAAGAAGTTAGTCCAAACAACGTGATAGTTTTTGGTCATGAAGAGAGACAGCACAGGATTAACACAGGAGAACACAGTGGCAATGGAATCAAATTTATTAACGAATGCGGGCGCAGATGAAGTGAATCAAGATTTTAGTGAATATGTCGCCAATCTGCAACTTCACATGACTCTGCAAGCTCGTAATCTTGTTCCAACACTGAAGCAAACACTGGTAGATAGTCGCCACCAATTACTCCATCAAACCCAAGCCCACTTTGAAAAGCTAGTTTCTCGGCAAGGGTTATAAAATATATACAAATTTTAATCAAAATTCAAATAAAATAAGGGCAGATGTTGTTGGGTCAATGCCAATGGTGTTCTCACAAGGTCTGCTTTTTCTGCTTTTTAAGTATTAAGTTACTAAAATCACACTTTTGGCACAATAGTAGAGAGCAGAAAATAGTTAAGATTATTGCAAGCAGTTTATTCCTTTCAAGAGCAGTTAGTTAAGGCTAAATGGCGGCTCGAATAAAAATGACTTCATTACTTCCCAGAAACCTCAGCGTTGTTATCCGACCAGTCCAATACCGGGATCTGGACGGAATTGAGCGCATAACTCAAGAGTCATTCGCAGCCCTCACTCCTCAGGGAGCAGGTTTTGCCATCAGCCAGATGCAAAGGCTGCGTCGCTGGTATGGATTACTCAAATTTTTAAGTTGGTTTCCTAACCCGCTACAGTATCGCCTCTGTGCTTTTGTCGCGGAGCAGGGGCGGATACTTTTAGGAATGATTCAAGTCTCACCCTTTAACCGCACACGTAGCACTTGGCGGATCGATCAAGTGCTACTAGAGCGTGGTGTCGATAAACAAGGAATTGGTTCGCAACTTTTGCGTCATTGCTTTGAGTCGATTTTGGAAGCTCGCACTTGGCTACTAGAAGTTAATATCAATGACATAGAGGCGCTGGCACTATATCGGCAAAATGGATTCCAGCGTCTGGCAGAAATGACATACTGGGAAATTGGCCCAGAATTACTGGCTGAATTGGCACAAGCAGAGCCAGACTTGCCCAACCTCTTGCCAGTAAGTAATGCTGATGCCCAGTTGCTATATCAACTAGATACGGCATCAATGCCACCTCTGGTACGTCAGGTTTTTGACCGTAATACCCGCGACTTTAAAACCAGCTTATTCGGCGCTTTAACTGATGCAGTAAAGCAATGGCTGACTAAAACAGAAGTAGTCAGTGGTTACGTGTTTGAACCGCAACGCAAAGCTGCGATCGGCTATTTTCAGGTGCAACTCGATCGCAAGGGTGAAGTTCCCCATACTGCAACGCTGACAGTTCATCCTGCTTACACTTGGCTGTATCCAGAATTACTATCTCAGCTAGCTCGGATTGCCCAAGATTTTCCCCAGCAAGGATTACAACTAGCCTCCTCAGACTATCAAGCAGAGCGAGAAGAGTATTTGGAGCGAATCGGGGCAAAACGCATAGAACATACATTAGTGATGTCTCGCTCTGTGTGGCACAAGCTACGTGAGTCTAAATTCGTCTCCTTAGAAGGAATCCAGTGGACTGATATGCTGCAAGGTTTGCAACCGACTCGTAAACCTATACCAGGTGGGATGTCATGGATACAACCAGCAAAGCTGCCATCGTCAGATAAACCGCTGCCAAGCAAGTCAGAACCGATTAAGTTTTCGGTAAAAAACCCTAGCATGGAAGTATTGCCGATTCCTGAATCACCAGATGCACCCCAGGAAAATTAGTGTGATATCCCAGGAGCAACCAAAACCGTTTATTTCAGCCTTGGGGCTAGATTTTGGCCGCAAGCGGATTGGTGTAGCTGGGTGCGATCGCACGGGTTTAATTGCTACGGGTATCACCACAATTGAGCGTGCATCTTTTGAGCAAGATGTCGAGCAAATCCGACAAATAGTTAATGAACGTGAGGTGCAAGTTCTAGTTATGGGCTTACCTTATTCAATGGATGGCTCACTAGGATTTCAGGCTCGTCAAGTTCAAAAATTTACTAAAAGACTTGCTAAAGCACTAAACTTGCCTGTGGAATATATGGATGAGCGATTAACTTCATTTCAAGCAGAGCAACTGCTGATAGCTGAAAACCGCTCTCCATCACGCCATAAAGGTTTGATTGACCGCAAGGCAGCAGCTTTAATTTTGCAACAATGGCTGGATATTAAGCGTGCCAACTCCCGCAGTTCAGTTGTGGCTATTGAATATTGATACCTTTTAACATGATATTCTGAAAACGATTAGCCAGCAGTTGTATCTACGTATAAAGCTATTTGTTTGACATAATAATATGTCATTAACTATAGTTAAGCGATTTTCAAACTTGCTGGTATTTATTAAATTTTTACATTTCGGCTATGTTTTCCTCTCCATTTCCTGAAGAAAATGATAACGCTCATGCGGGTTCCATCACTTTAACCGATGACAAAGGGCGATCGCTCGACTGTTACATAGAGCATTCCCTTGAGGTAGATGGACAAGAATACGTTTTACTTCTTCCTGTAGACTCACCTGTAGAAATTTTTTCTTGGGAAGGTGACGGTGAGGAAGAAGAAGCAGTTCTGGTGGAAGACGACACTATAATTGAGCAAATTTTTGCTAATGCTCAAGCTGTACTATCTGAGCAGAACTTGATACTGAAGAACACAGCCTATGCTCTGACTGTTGCAGGTGATTTACCGCCAGTGGAAGAATCAGAACTCTTCACCTTAGAAATCGAAGACGAAGGGGAAGATTTAGAGCCTGAGCAATTACAGCTACTTGCTAGCTTTTATGAGGAAGATCAGGAGTATGCAATTTATACACCCCTAGATCCTCTGTTGTTTTTTGCACGGATAACAAAAACAGGTGAACCTGAATTGCTTTCTCCAGAGGAGTTTCGTAAAGTGCAACCTCTGTTAGAAGAACATCTTTTTAATGAAGTGGAATAAGATTAAAAATTCAAAATGTAATATTTTCATTTTGAATTTTTAATTGGGAATTTTCATTGTAATCAAAATCTACCTAAACCTTTTACCATGTCCCATAAATGTGGAAGCTATGAAACATTGAGACTAAACTGGGACAATTAGTATTGTTTAAAATTCTGGAACAAGCATTTTGATTGTGATTTTCAATTCCATTATCTAAATCTAAAATTGGTAGAGGTGCTGAAAATGGCTTATAGCGATTTTACATTAATTAAATTTAAAAAGTCGTTCAGCATCCGCATTGATGAAGAAACTGATTTATGTGCTGACATAGCACCTTTACAGGCAAGTGAAAAACTCAAAAATTTTTTAGAAGAAACTACAGAACTGGCTTTAGCAATTAATACTGAAAAAGCTCGTTCAGAAATGATTATCACTCCGATATTGTTGGAGGTAAGACGCAGAGCTAATTATCCAATTAGCTTATTCTCAGGAACAGACTTTAATGTAGATGCAGAAAAAGGTCTGAATGGATACTGTGACTTTATCATCAGTCGTTCTAAAGAGCAGCTAACAATTAATGTGCCAGTGGTGGTTATTATTGAAGCCAAAAATGAAAATATTAAAGGTGGATTAGGTCAATGTGCCGCTGCAATGTTGGCAGCACAATTGTTTAATCAACAAGAAGGAAATGAAATTAGTAAAATCTATGGTGCGGTAACAACAGGCGACATTTGGAAGTTTTTGAAGTTAGAAGAAAACGATATATTTATTGATTTGAGTAATTATTACATCAAAGAGATAGATAAGATTTTAGGGATTTTATCTCAAAATGTTCAGGGAGACATTCCAGGATGGAGTTCGACTAACTAAACTATATTGGGTTATGCTCATTTGTCTTACCTATCTACATTTGACTGTTGACTATGGTCTGGAACAATCTTTTACAGCCTGACTTGATTTTAGAGGGTTCAGTGTTGAACCTAACACCAGATATTATCCAAAAATACGGGCTTAAAGGGCTGGTATTGGATGTAGATGAAACTTTAGTACCCTTTACAGTCGGCATAGCTTCCCCAGAACTACGAGAGTGGGTAGAGCAAATCCGTACCTGTACTGCACTATGCTTGGTGAGTAACAACCTCAGTGAAGCACGAATTGGTGGAATTGCGCGATCGCTCAACCTGCCTTACTACTTAGGTGCAGCCAAGCCTTCCCGACGCAAAATTAGAGCCGCACTTAGGGGAATGGATCTACCAGTGCATCAAGTGGGGATGGTAGGCGATCGCTTGTTTACCGATGTCATAGCAGGTAATCGTCTGGGAATGTTTACCATTCTAGTCGAACCGATTGTTCATGCCGACGCGGCTCTCCGCTCTCATCCCGTCCGCAACTTTGAAGTTTGGATATCTGAAATTTTGGGAGCCTCTATTACCCCCAAGAAAACCAAGATTCACAAAAGTTGAGAAATCGTCAGGAAACTAAATCTAAAGAAATAGTTAAGGAATCATATTTGAACCAAAAAATCGGGGATCATAAGTATTAATAACATGGGGTCAGCCAAAAAAGATCCTAACTCATACTAAGTAAATATACTTCCGTAAAGCGTCAACCTTCACTATAGAGGGATTGGCGCTTTACAAATTGAGTTAGGAGTTAGAAGTTATGAGTTATGAATTAAATTCAACTCCTAACTCCTAACTCCTAACTCCTAACTTTTTAGATGCCACTAACAATTGTTGTCAAAATCGGTACTTCCAGCCTAACTCAACCAGAAACGGGACAATTAGCACTTTCTACCATTGCTACCTTGGCGGAAACACTCTGCAATTTAAGACGCCAAGGACATCGGGTGATTTTGGTTTCCTCTGGCGCTGTCGGCGTGGGGTGTGCGCGGTTGGGTTTAACTGAACGTCCTAAAGCGATCGCACTCAAACAGGCTGTAGCAGCAGTTGGACAAGGTAGGTTAATTCGGATATATGATGATTTATTTACTACCTTGCAACAGGCGATCGCTCAAGTATTATTAACTCGCAGTGACTTAGTACAGCGCAGCCGCTATCTCAATGCCTATAACACCTTTCAGGAATTACTGGGATTGGGAGTTATCCCCATAGTCAATGAAAATGATACCGTAGCAATAGACGAACTAAAATTTGGTGATAATGACACCCTTTCAGCATTGGTTGCCAGCTTAGTAGAAGCAGATTGGCTATTTTTGCTCACCGATGTCGATAGGCTGTACTCAGCCGATCCCCGTTCCGTACCCGATGCGCGACCAATCGCTTTAGTTAGTAGCATTAAAGAATTAACAGAATTACAGATACAAACAAGTTCCCAAGGTTCCCAGTGGGGTACTGGTGGGATGGCGACAAAAATTTCGGCTGCCAGGATTGCGATCGCTGCGGGAGTACGTACCGTCATTACCCAAGGGCGATTTCCTCGGAATATAGAAAAAATTATCCAAGGTGAACTGATTGGAACGCATTTTGAACCGCAACCTGAACCAACTTCGGCGCGTAAACGTTGGATAGCTTACGGACTCTTACCTGCGGGGAAATTGTATTTAGATGAAGGTGCGATCGCGGCAATTTCTCTAGCAGGAAAATCGTTATTAGCAGCGGGAATTAAGCTAGTAGAAGGAGAGTTTGACACACAGGATGCCGTGCAATTGTGTGACACCAACGGTAACGAAATTGCCAGAGGACTTGTAAATTACAACAGCAATGAATTGCAAAAGATTCGCGGCTGTCATTCACGAGAAATTTCCACAATTTTAGGCTATGCCGGTGCAGAAACCGTGATTCATCGGGATAATTTGGTTTTGACTTAAAATGGAAATGAGATAAATTTTGTGACTACTAACTGAGAGAGTAAAAAATATTATGACTCAAACGTTAGAAAATGCTGTTAACTTACCAGAAGAACAACGCTTCTTTCGACATGGGCTAAGTTGGGAACAGTTTAAAGCGATTCAAGCTAGCTTTGAAAATGTACCAGGAGTGCGGCTGTTTTATTGTGATGGAGTCTTAGAAATAGTGACTATTGGTAAGCCTCATGAGGCGATTAAGTGTTTAATTGCTGCACTGCTGATTACTTATTTTGAAATCAGGGGTATTGAATTTTTTCCCAGTGGGAGTTTTAGCCAGGTTCTTCCCAAGATAGTAGAGTATCAAGCTGACTTATCTTATTGCTTTGAAAACGATAAACCTATACCAGACCTCTGTATTGAAGTAGTCATCACTAGCGGTAGTCCCATAAAGTTACAGAAGTACAAATTAATGGGAGTCCCGGAAGTTTGGTTTTGGGAAGATGGCACAATTGAAGTTTACTGCTTACGAGAACAAGAATATGAGAAAGTTGTTAAAAGTGAACTATTACCAGAACTAGATTTATCCCTACTCAATCATTGTGTTTTGTTATCGTCTCCCTTGGAAGCTATTAGAGAGTTTCGTCAAAATATTCAATAGTAATAAGCTGTTCCACATTTAAATTGCATATACTGGACGGGCAAGATGCCCATACCACAATAGTTATATTTAATTCGATTATGTAAATTAGATGTTTTTTAGCTTAGTAGGTTTAAATAAAAGAAATACTTTAATATCGTTCAGAGTATTAATTTTTACATCAGACTCATAATTAATTTACAAATTCGGAATTGTTATAGAAGCGAACGTTCCTTACCACTCCCATCGAGCGATGTCAGGTGCCGAACCAGAGTAAGGAAGTCCGACATCAGTTCCTCTATCGATCACAAGACTGCGTGACGAAGCCGGCTTGTAGTAAGAATTCCAACGATCGCCCATGCCTGTAAATCTTGGATCTCCCTGGATGTTTGTCGCATTAACCGCGAATTGGATCTGCCAAGTTGGCTTTGCTGGGTTCGTATTTCTGCGGAGATTATTAGTGAAAACAATGTTCTTACCTCCTTGCACATCGTCTCCTTGAGAGTTCAAGAACGCATTATTTTTGATCGATATCCTGTCTGCGGAGTTAATTTGTAGGCTATTCCCTAAAGTATCGAACACATTGTTGTGAATCTTGATGTTGGAAGCTGGATCGGGAATGAAGACGGCAGCACTGTTCCCAAAACCAAATTGAACTTTACGAGCGACATTTGCAAAAATATTATTGTGGATGTTGATATCGTGATTTTCTATACTTCCACCCCATGCTTTACCTCCCCAAATCGCAATACCGAAGCCCTTATCCTGAAAGTAGGAGTCGGATATCTCCACTCCGCTCAAGGCAACTTCAATTGACTCCTTAACACTGTGTCCGTCAATATCTTTTATTCGTAAGTTTCGGATCTTGAGATTGCTTGGGCGTGTAGCTGTTGGCTGGTATTCATTCATTATTGAATGATTGACCATCGATAACCACGTATTACAGTTAACATTGTAGATTTCGTTTCCATAACTCAAATTCCAAAGTTCAATGGAAGCATCCTCGCTCCACTGGGAATCAACTTCTGGAACCTGGATGTCGCAATCGTGAATCTTCACGTTACGTATATGACCTACATGCATGAACTTTATGCCGTATCCTTTATTTTCTCGGATAGTAATGTTGTAGATGTCAGCGCCATCTAGCCCTCCAAGTCTCAAGTTCCCGGTAGATGCTCCCGATACTCCATCCGCTGCGGAGTTGATAAATGTGCAATCATGTATCGTTGTGTTCTTCATCCACTTTCCCTTTGGAAGCGGGACGTACCACCACATGTTGCCACGGGTAAAAACTGCACCGCTGTGCTGGAAGTTTTTGAACGTGACATTATGCGTAGTCACGTTGTTACGATTTTCTACCCAGATGCCGGCTTTGATGGTTTTGCCGTTCCCGTCTATTGTGAAGCCGCCTAACGTCTGATTGCCGTCTGTCGCTTTAATCATCTCGGAAGGAGATCCGTACCGAGGGTTCGAGCCGGAGTAGCTAGGCGAGACAAGCTGAATAATGCTTCCATGATGCCAAAGACTCCAGTCACTGCTGCCAGTATTTACTCCTGGAGCCGCAATAGCACCATTGCTAGTGATAGTAACGCTTGATTCACCTGCTCCCTCGATATTCACTCCCGGCGGAAGTACCGTCGCTTCCGTTTCCCTATAGACACCTGGATTCAAATAAATCGTGTAGTTTTGATTCGGTTGAACTTGTTTTGCTGCATACGCCAACGTCCTCAATGGCTTGCCTAGCGATCCATCGCCTCTGGTATCGCTTCCCGTGGGAGATACGTAGACGTACAAGCTCGTGGTAGATTGGGCAGCCACAGTTTTCTGCGTAGTTACTAAATGGGTTGTGACTACAGCTACTAAAACAATAGTAGCTAAAGCTACGTAGGAAAGAAGGGAGCGTAGACTCTTTATCATTACTCAAAGGAGGGGAGGGAAAGGCGATGGATGGACGGAAGGGAGCGGAGAAATGAGAATAGAATGTTTTCTACCGCAAGAAATACTACGGCGGCGAAATCTTCCTAGTCTCCGGAAGCAGGAAAAAGGGCTACTTGGAAATTTTTGTCTAGTACCTATCGATAGATAAGCTTTAAAAAACTTACCATTCCATCTTTCACCTGAGTATTAAGATTTATTCCCCTAAATTTACATCCTCTACCCAGTTCTGTTTGCACTTATGCATTCCACACACACGTCACTGATTTACAAATTCGGGATTTTCATAGAAGCGATCGCCACACCACCCCACAATGGCGCATCATCCCCTAGTACCGCAGGCACAACTTCAAAATCAACCTCCGGTAAAGCCGTCTCCCGCGCCACCTGACGCACCACCCGCCAAAAATCTTCCCCCGCCTTCGTCACACCGCCTCCCAACACAAAGCGCTGCGGATTCATCAAGTTCGCCACATTGCCAATACCCACACCCAGCGCCCAAGCAGCCTTATGCAAAACTTCCTTCGCCAAATCATCACCAGCCGCTGCCGCCTCACTTACCAACTGTCCCGTCAGCAACGTTAAATTATCCCCCACCAAACCCCTCAAAATCTCTCCATCTCTGAGTCCTCCGCGCCTCTGCGGTTCCTTTTCCAAAATTTCCCTAGCATTTTGCGCCATATAAGGCCCCGAAGCCAAACGTTCTACACATCCCCGCTTCCCACACAAACAAATTGGCCCAGCCGGATCTACAACGATATGTCCAATTTCGCCAGCCATCCCACCAGCACCCCGCCAAGGCTGGCCATTGAGTATCCAACCACCACCCACGCCAGTACTGACAGTAATATAAAACAGGCTATCGTATCCCTGTCCCGCACCAAAGCGATGTTCTCCCAAAGCAGCAATATTCGCGTCATTATCTACATCAACAGGAACGCCAAACTCCTCTTCCAACAAAGCTTTGAGAGGAATATTTTCCCATCCAGCCACATGATGAGATAGTCGCACCGTTCCCGTGGAAGCATCAACTGGGCCGCCAAAGCTGACACCGATCGCAGCAGGTTTTGTGTCTTGCAGCAGAGAGTAAATGAGCGATCGCATAATTTCCAAGTCAGTGCTAGCATTTGCACCTACTGGCGAGAGACGACGTTCATAACGCAACCACTTTCTCGAACCAACATTTACCAATGCTGCCGCCAGCTTAGTTCCGCCAAAATCAAGAGCTAAAATTAATGTCATTCACTCACCTTTTCTTGAGTTCAACACTTCGTCAATAAACTGTTGTAATCGTTCATAATGTGAACCTTTCCAATAAATGCGATCGCAGTCTTGGCAACGCTGGAATTCATCAATCTGCGAGCGCACCTTTTCTGGCACTTGTTCAATAATGGATTGTTTATCTACAGATTCTAATAATCCATTGCAACGCAAACACCGTTTAAATGGTGAGATTAATTCAAACAAGTCGAAGCGTTGCAGTACTTCTATAATTTGTTGCTCAGGGTTAGTGTTTCTAACATAATACCCATGCGTTACCAAACTACGCATCAATAGACCTTTATCACGAGTCAAGAGAATCCGCGCTTGAGTATAGGATATTTGGGCTAATTTATCGTCCTCGTAGTCATTGCGGTATAAAGTATCAAAACCTAAAAGTCGTAAAGATGTTGCCAGCTTTCCCA
>NZ_JAVRCS010000052.1:0-39272 GCF_034530635.1 Nostoc sp. EspVER01 | reverse complement strand
AATGGTCGAGTGAGAAAACTTTTTCTCTCCCGACAATTAATCCACCCTGCCTCCCCGCAGGCGGGGAGGGGTTGGGGGTGGGGTTATTTTATTATGGGTAATTTGACGGACATGATATAACTCTTGGGTTTTACCTGCACGGTATTCAGCCATTGCCTCGGTTGCAAGTTTGGCGATCGCTTGTTCAAATAGCTCTATTATAGGTGTCAATTGTTACGAAAATCATACTATAAATTATCTCTGCTTGCACTCTATTGGTGTTGTTAGGGTGCGATCGCTCTCAATAGTACAACTAGTAGAGTTTGAGACAATGACTTCTACCGTGGTGAACCAAGCAAGTTGGTAGATGAATCAGAGCAGGAAATTGATGCTGAACACTGACAGATAAACTGTATCGTCCTTACCTACTCTCTGAAATAGCTTTTTGTAAACTTTCATTTCTGCGATTGAGTTAGGTATCTAATGGCTAGCATAAGTAAGTCAGTACAATAAAACTCATGTATGTTTAGTTTTATAAAAACTCTGTAATGACGAAATTCTATGCTGTTTCCTGATTTTATATTTCGTTAAATAGATTTATTTTTTAAAACTGACTTTCTTAGCAGTAGATAGACGAGTTTATCTAATTTAAATTTGCAAATTAGATGTGGAACAGCTTAGTGGCAAAGATATCTTTACAGGTGGTACCGGTGGCGTTGGCGTAGCCCACTGTAATCCTTTGGGGAAGCAAGCTACGCGTAGCGTCTTGTTTACGACACGCTACGCGAACGCAGAGAAAGTATCGCTTTGTTTTCAATACATACACAATCAAAATTTTGAAAAGTGATAAATAGTTGACTCGCATCTTAATATGCTGTAAGTTGATGTCTTGTAAGCTAATTCGTGAAGTAAAGCAAGAAATCAACAAGCAAGACTCTCGATATTGCTAGAGTTTTGATGAGGTTTTCTTGTAATTCCAGCATTGACGATAAATAAAATATTTAAATTTGGAGAGTTGCGTTGACTACAGCATCTAAGTTTGCGTTAGGTACTTGTTTGCTCCCCCTCACACTCAGTGCTACCCTCTTGCCAGCTATCATAGGCAAAGCCCAAAACCCTCCTCCACCGGAGGCTGGGAGTGGTCGAGTTGAGCGTGAAGCTGTTCGCACAAATAAGTATGTGGTAGTAGCTGCAAATCCACTAGCATCAGCAGCCGGACGCGATGTTCTACGTCGCGGAGGTAGTGCTATAGATGCTGCTATTGCAGTCCAAATGGTATTGACGTTGGTAGAGCCACAATCTTCAGGTATTGGTGGTGGTGCTTTCCTTGTTTACTACGATGCCAAAACGAAGAAGTTACTCACTTATGATGGTCGAGAAACTGCACCGGCTGCGGCTAAACCAGATCGCTTTCTTGATGCCAATGGCAAACCCTTACAGTTTTATGAGGCTGTTGTCGGAGGTAAATCTGTAGGTGTGCCTGGGGTGGTACGAATGCTAGAGTTGGCACACAAAAAATATGGCAAGTTACCTTGGTCTCAACTGTTTCAAGGAGCTATCCAACTTTCTGAACAAGGTTTTCCACTTTCACCACGTTTGTACACGCTGCTAAGTAAGGATCAATATCTATCTCGCAACGAGCCAGCTAAGAGCTATTTCTATCAACCCGATGGTACACCCAAGCCAATTGGTACAAGATTAGTCAATCAGCCTTTGGCAGAGGTATTGCGTCAGATTGCTAAAGGAGGTGCTAATGCTTTTTATCAAGGAAATATTGCTAAAGACATAGTAGCTAAGGTGAGGCAAGCTGCTGTACCAGGTGACTTAACCACCACTGATCTAGTGCAATATCAAGCTAAACTGCGAGAGCCAGTTTGTGGCGCTTATCGAATTTACAAAGTTTGCGGCATGGGGCCTCCAAGTTCTGGTGGTTTAACCGTACTGCAAATTCTAGGTATTCTTCAACAATTTAATCTGGCGGCTTTAAAGCCAGCTTCTTTAGAAGCAGTCCATTTATTTTCGGAAGCTGGGCGTTTAGCCTATGCTGACAGAAATTTATATATAGCTGACACAGATTTTGTCCCAGTACCAGTCAAAGAATTAATTAACCCTAACTACCTAAAGTTAAGGGCAGCAATAATCGATCCTGAACGTTCAATCGGTCAAGCCCAAGCAGGCAATCCATTGTTACAGCAAGCACGTAGCTGGGGTAAAGATCAATCTAAGGATTTGCCATCTACTAGTCATGTTTCAATTGTCGATGCGGCAGGTAACGCTATTTCAATGACTACTAGCATTGAAGATGCCTTTGGCTCAAGATTGATGGTACGAGGCTTCTTACTTAACAACCAACTGACAGATTTCTCTTTTTCACCTATATCAGAAGGAAAGCCCGTTGCTAATCGTATAGAAGCCAAGAAACGCCCTAGAAGCTCAATGGCTCCCATGATGGTCTTTGATCGCAATGGCAAGCTAGTAATGGTAATTGGTTCGGCTGGTGGGCCGCAAATTATTAATTATGTCGCTAAGGCAATAGTAGGCCATCTGGACTGGGGATTGGACATTCAGCAAGCACTAGCTTTGCCAAATTTTGGTAGTCGTAATGGGCCAACTGAACTAGAAGCAGATACAGATGTTGCCAACCTGAAACCTGCTTTAGAAGCCAAGGGTCATACAGTTAGCGTTATCCAATTAACTAGTGGTTCCACCGGAATTGTGCTGACTAATCAGGGGCTAGTTAGTGGTGCAGACCCACGTCGTGAAGGAGCGCCTTTGGGTGAATAACAGCTAGTTTTAATGATGTTCTTAGCTCAAAATTGGCATTAATTTTTGGACACTTAGGTTGATGGCATGAAATAATTAGCTACCTAGATTAGAAAAAGTAGCATAGCTAGTTTTGAGCAAGGAACTTCTCTTTATTCAATTAGGACTTACGCAAAAAACCTCTCTAACTCTTATTCCTCTGTGTTCTCTGCGTTCTCTGTGGTTTGATTTTCCGTGACCTGTGCGTAAGTCCTGTCAATATCAAAAATTACTCAACATTTCTCTGGGATAAAACTATGAGATGGTTTCCAAAAATAGTATTTGCAACTACTATCAGTATTTTCAGCTTGATAGGAAGCTCAGTTAACAAAGTACAAGCTGTATCTCTGGACTATGCCTTTACACAATCAGGTTGGGAAGGTGGAGGTATCTTGTCTGGTTCATTTTCTAGTGTGGATAAAAATAATGATGGGTTAATTTACACAACTGAGTTAAATACCTTTGATTTAATATTTTCTGGGAACTCCAAAGTTCCGCAACAGAAATGGTTGGGTGTATCTACTTTAAGTTCATTTGGATTTAACTCTAGTAATTCTAGATTAGCTTTCTCAACTTATGAAAATTTAGATAAGTATACTGCTAATATTGTTGGCTTACCTTATCTTAATTATATTGGCAAGCCTTTTCTCTCCAACTATATTACCTCTTCTGAAATTCAACCGCTTGTAATTGCAAAATCGATTCCCGAACCTACATTTGGATTTGCTAGTTTAGCTGTCTTGAGTGTTGGACTATTACTTAAATTGAAAAACTCCCGATGATGGTCAATTGATTTTGGATTTTAGATTTGCAATTTTGGATTGACCCTATCCACAAGGCGACAGGGCAATCCAATTTATCAAACAACGGCTGCCTCTGGAATCGCACCCTGCATTCTCCCAAAAGCATCAATCAAATTTTGCAATTGTTGATCTGCTTTAAAAACTCCTAATCCGCGCACTGTCACTTTACCTGGAGAATATACAAAGCGCGTCTTGAGATTATCTGGTAAATTCGCCGCTAATAAATTCCAAGCGGGTTCCTCCATTGGTGTTTCTAAAACGACATGCTGTTTTTGTTCTGGCTTAATGCGGCTAAATCCGAGTTTTTTCGCTAGCTGTTTGAGTTCCATGACTCGCAAAAGTTGATTTGCAGAGACTGGTAAAGTACCATAGCGATCGCTCCACTCGGCTGCAATTTGTTTTAATTCTGATTTAGATTTCGCTGTCGCTACCGCTCGGTATGCACTCATCTTTTGATCCAAATCGGTAATGTAATCAGCTGGGATAAATGCTGTGAGATTAAGATCAATCTGCGTATCTTCGACTTTCGGAATTTCTTGTCCGCGAATTTCTCGAATCGCTTCTTCTAGCATTTCCATGTATAAATCAAAACCGATGGCATCCATTTGACCGGATTGTTCTGCACCTAGTAAGTTACCCACGCCTCTGATTTCCATGTCGCGCATTGCTAGCTGATATCCAGAACCTAACTGAGTAAATTCCTGAATCGCTCGTAAACGTTGCCGGGCTGCATCAGATAATGCCCGTTGCTTCGGATAAAATAACCAAGCATGAGCTTGGATACCTGCACGTCCTACACGACCGCGTAATTGATACAACTGTGCCAATCCAAAACGATGAGCATCTTCAATTAAAATCGTGTTGACTCGTGGAATATCTAAGCCAGATTCAATAATTGTCGTACAAACAAGGATGTCTGCATCGCCATTGCTGAAAGTGAGCATAGTTGATTCTAACTCGCTTTCATCCATTTGACCGTGAGCGATCGCAAACCTAGCTCCCGGTATTACTTCTCGTAAATTGGCTGTTGTCTCTTCAATTCCATCTACTCGTGGAACTACATAAAATACTTGTCCACCTCTGTCTAATTCTTGACGAATTGCAGTGCGGATACTTTCGGAATTTATTGGTGATAGATGGGTTTTAATCGGTCGTCTGGTTGGGGGTGGTGTGGTAATCAAACTCATTTCCCGAATTCCCGACAAGGACATGTACAAAGTCCGGGGAATAGGTGTGGCGGAGAGGGTAAGCACATCCACTTGAGTTTTCAGGCTTTTAATTTTTTCTTTCTGATTTACCCCAAAGCGCTGTTCTTCATCCACTACTAATAGTCCTAAATCTTTGAATGCCACACCTTTACCTAAAATTTGATGTGTACCAACTACTACATCTAATTCACCCGTTGCCAATCGCTTTTGAATATCGCGGCGTTCTTCAGCGGAACGAAAACGGTTGAGCAAACCAACATTTACGGGATAAGGTGCAAAACGTTCTTTGAGTGTATGGTAATGCTGCTGTGTTAAAATAGTCGTTGGCGCAAGGAGTGCCACTTGTTTACCGGCGGTGACTGCTTTAAAAACAGCACGAATCGCCACTTCCGTCTTCCCGAAACCGACATCGCCACAAACTAAGCGATCCATTGGGCGATCGCTTTCCATGTCGCGTTTTACATCTTGAACAGCTTTGAGTTGATCCGTTGTGGGTTGGTAGGGGAAAGAATCTTCTAATTCCTCTTGCCAAGGCATATCGCTTGGAAAACTAAAACCTTGTTGTTTTGATCGCGCTGCATACAGTTTCAACAAGTCCACCGCCAATTTTTTAATCGCTTTGCGGACTTTATTCTTGGTATTTTCCCAAGCTTTACCGGTCATCCTGTTGAGTTCTGGTGCTTTATCACCTCCGGCGCGGAACCGGGATAAAGCACCTACTTGATCGGCTGCGACTCTGAGTAACCCATCAGCATACTGCACCACCAAATAGTCACGGGTTTCGTTATTAATTGTCAAACTTTCCAGCTTGACAAATTTACCAACACCATGATTTCTGTGAACCACATAATCGCCTGGACGCAGCTTATTGGGATCGACTTGTTTAGAAGTAGCTTTGTGGCGCTTGCGGATATAGCCGGGAGTCGCCAAGGAATGCTGCCCAAAAAATTCCCGATCTGTAACGATTACTATTCGGTACGTAGGCAGGATAAAACCTTCTAGTTCCGCAAGCCCAGAATATTTTAGAGCTATAGGAATATGGTTGATTTGCAGCTTATCTATTGCTTGGTAGTCGCGGGGATTGGGGATAAACTGAGCCGGACAATCATGTTCTTGCAACAGTGAGACAGAACGTGAAGGTTGAGCAGAAAGCAGCCAGATCGAGAAATTGCGATCGCGTTCTTGGCGGATGGTTTCAGCTAGTTTAGCAAACTGGTGTGGCGTGACTGGAACCGGACGGCTGGCAAGATTGATCCCATCATTTTCCTCTGAGAGTTCCGATAAATATAATGTTTTAAATCTGGCAACATCAGCCAAACACTCATCAAACGAACGGTGAATTTTTGGCAATGTTAGGGGAGTTGATCCTTCTTCATGCGCCATTACCCATTGTTCTTGGGCATTTTCTACCCAGCGATCGCTATGAGCATGACACTGTTCTGGCTCATCAATGGCAATCAAGGTATTTTCTGCTAAGTAGTTTAGCAGAGATGCTGGTTGCTCGAATGCTAACCCCAAAAAGCGACGGCTACCCTCCAACATTGATGAGTTCGCAGTGCTAAGTTCTGAGTCAGAATTTAACTCATAACCCTTCGGCAGGCTCAGGGCATCGCTCATAACTCCTAACTCAGAACTCTTTTTCAGTGCAGCCATCACCACAGGAGTGAAACTAGTGGGGGTAAGAATTAACTGATCAACTTTGTCGAGGGCGGAACGTTGGGTTGCTGGGTCAAATTCCCGCATTTGCTCGATTTCATCACCAAACCATTCCAACCTGACTGGAAATTCCGAGGAAACCGGGAACACATCAACAATATCGCCCCGCCGACTCCATTGCCCTTCCATTTCCACCAAAGGAACTCTTTCGTACCCCAAAATAGTTATTTTCTCACTGAAGCTATTCAGGTCTAATTCCATCCCTTTTTTCAGGGTAAGACAGAATTGCCCAAAAGCTTCTGGTGGTGGTAAATGAGGTTGCAACGCCCCTTGAGTAGCCACAATTGCTAAATTTGTTCTTTGTCCTACCCTGCGGGAAGCCGCAGAAGCGTTTATGTCACTTGTCCTTTGTTCTTGGTTTGTTTCTAATGACAACTGACTAATACTTCGGCTTACCTCGGCTTCGCTCGGCACAAGTCGCTCAGTATAAGTGACTAATGACTCTTGATTTTTGAGTAAATCTGCCAATACCTGCATTTGCCCCCAACTCATTTCAGTTTCCGGGTCAAAAGGTTCGTAGGGAGAAGCCTCGGAGGTAGGGTAAAAATGTACTGTTTGCCATCCCATTGCCTCCAGTTGTGCGTAAACGCGTCCAGCTTCTTCCAGAGTGGCGCAAACCACGAACAAATCCTTGCCCTGAGACTGCGCTAATGCCGAAGCCACTAGAGTCTTGGGCAGCCTGGGAATGCCATTTAACCGCAATTCTTGTTGTCGATTCAGCTTAGAAATAAATTCAGTGGTGAGCGGCGATCGGCCTAAGGCACGCACAATAGAAGAAAATGACATAAGTACTACTAGCGATGGGAGTCTTTGTGGGTCAGCAAATCTTGAGGCAGTTTATGTCAACTATTTTAAAAGTGTTAACAGCTTTCTTATTCTTTCGGTGGAAGAATAATGCACAGGACTAATAAACTTAAGAACTATAACTACTACTTTGTATATAGTCAAAGTATTTATCGAAGCACCTTTAATACTAGATACTAGGGATTGAGCTACGTTTGCTCTGATAAGCGGCAATTTTAAACATGTCCTCCATCACTTTTGAAATTTTAATCATTTTGGTGCTAATTATTGCCAATGGCGTGTTTTCTATGTCTGAGATGGCGATTGTCTCGGCACGGAAAGTAAGGTTACAACAGCTTGCCAATCAAGGAGATGCCAAGGCAATGGCAGCATTGAAATTAGCGGAGTCTCCAAATCATTTCCTGTCAACCGTTCAAGTGGGTATTTCCCTAATCGGTATCCTAACTGGTGCTTTTGGAGGAGCAACCATTGCCAACCGACTGGCAGTCTATGTGCGACTTGTACCCTTTTTAGCACCTTATAGTGAACCGATATCTTTTGGAGTAGTGGTTTTGATCATTACCTATTTGTCACTCATTGTTGGCGAATTAGTACCAAAGCGTCTGGCATTAAACAACCCAGAAAGAATTGCATCGAATGTAGCTATTCCAATGCGTGCCTTATCGGCGATCGCTTCGCCAATGGTATATCTTTTAAGTGCTTCTACAGATTTGATCCTGCGAGTGTTGGGAATTACAGCTTCTACCGAGCCGCAAGTCACCGAAGAAGAAATTAAAATCTTAATTGAGCAAGGCACTGAGGCGGGAACCTTTGAGGAAGCTGAACAGGATATGGTGGAGCGAGTCTTTCGTTTAGGCGATCGCCCTGTAAGCTACTTAATGACACCCCGTCCTGATATTGTTTGGCTAGACTTAGACGACTCTGCCGAAGAAAATCGCCAAAAAATGGTTGATAGTGCTTATTCTCGGTATCCAGTTTGTCAGGGGGGACTTGACAATGTGTTGGGTGTTATCCCTGTCACGGACTTATTAGCCAGGAGTTTCCGAGGGGAACCACTAGACTTGACTATCGGATTGCGACAGCCCGTATTTGTGCCAGAAAGCACCCGTGGCTTGAAAGTTTTGGAATTGTTCAAGCAAACTATCACTCACATGGCGCTGGTAGTGGATGAATACGGCGTAATTCAAGGATTAGTTACTCTCAACGACATCATGAGTGAAATCGTGGGTGATGTTCCTTCAACAGATGGACAGGATCAACCACAAGCTGTACAACGCGAAGATGGTTCCTGGCTTTTGGATGGGATGTTGCCTGTAGAGGAGTTTTTGGAACTTTTTGGGATGGAAGAGTGGGAATCTGAGGAACGCGGTAGTTATCAAACATTAGGCGGTTTTGTGATTACCCATCTAGGTCGTATTCCTGCCGCAGCAGATCATTTTGAATGGCAAAGTATGCGAATTGAAGTGATGGATATGGATGGTAATCGCGTTGATAAGGTGCTAGTCGTACCAAAGGCAGTTAAATCAGCAGATACGAAAAAATCTGAGTAGCAAAAGGAGGCAAAGGAGGAATTATTCAAAAAGTCACTCCCTTGTCTCTTCCCAATCCCTTTAAGTGCGAGATAGACGTTTGACCTCTTCACCCGCCAACATCTGATGAGCTTGTTTCAGGAGTTGGGGGATTTTATCGGCGTGAGGATTACGGGTAAGAGATTTTCCTAAGTCTAATTCATCTAGCCGGTCGGCTTTGTTGCCGGGGAACCAGTGGCCGCCATTGCCAAGCAGGTTGTAGCGCATCTTAGCGTAGTCTACTAAATCGTAGGCGATCGCTAGATTCCGTAGCCACAAAATCACCCGAATATTTACCTCACCAGGAGTTTCGTCAAAGGTTGGTAGATTTGTTTCCCAGGATTTTACCCAATCTTCTCCCAAAGTAGCGATCGCTTCTTCTTCCAATCTTGCTAAAATTGGCGGCAAAATTTCTGATGCCCGGTCTATTAATTCTAAAGTCTTCAAGTGTTCATCAAAATCTTGTGGTTTTGCTGCTCCCAAACTCAGGGTATGTACCTCCTGATGACTCAAACAAAACAAATCATTAAACACCATTGGACTCAACGGGGCGCAAAGATTTACTAATTTTTGGGGAGGCTCATACAACAAACCTCCTTTATTAGATGGGCTAATAATAAACACCCCCATATCGTGGTGTTTAGCTGCTTCGATTGCCGCCCAATTCCATTGATTAATGTAGTACCAGTGCAGGTTCACGTAATCAAATTGATTGGTATTAATTGTCTGCACAATTATATCTGTCGAGCCGTGTGTGGAAAAGCCAATAAATCTAACTTTTCCCTCTGCCCGCAACTGCTGCGCTACTTCCAAACAGCCGCCAGCACGGATGCTTTCATCTAAAGACTCAGGATGATTAATGCCATGCAACCCTAAAAGGTCAACATAATCTAGCTGAAGATTTTTCAAGGATTTTTCAAATGTCTCTCGGAATTCTTTCGCATCTGCCTTTGGGCTGATTTTGGTCTGAACAATCAACTTTTCGCGGGGAAACTTGGGCAATATTCTCCCCAATTGCATTTCAGAAGTGCCATAACCACGGGCAGTTTCAATATGATTAATCCCAACCTCGACTGCCCTTCTAATAGTCGCTTCCAGATTTGCCTGGTTATCAGCAGGAATTTCATGATTGGGAACATCTTCCCATTTGAACTGATATCTCATGCCACCGCAGGAAAACACTGGCATCTGTAATTCTGTGCGTCCAAATCTTCTATATAGCATCAGTGGATTGTGGATTGCTTACCAACTTAAAATCTAACAACGATAGTCATTCCAGCTTGTAGTGCCACAATAATTCCCTCTGTTCAATCTGTGACACTAGCAATATTCATCGCATTCTTAAATCGGTCAGGTCTTTTGGTTATTGGATTTTTACCAATATTCCAGTTCCACAGACTAATTATCTCATCGTAGTTACCACTTTCTCCAGTTTAGACCAAGAAATGGCAAAACAACCCAGCAGTGCTGAGTTGTGCGAAGGTGAACTAACAAAAAAGTTAAAATTAATTTTTTGCAATCTGAGACTGCGCGTGAGTTAAGCAATTTCTCAATTTTTCAGCTAACACTTGTACATGGGGTTCTTTAAGTATGTCAAGGTGAGATCCGGGAAGGTAATGAATATCTAATCCTCCAACTACTAGGTCGCCCCAGCCAAATTGAGGATCGTATTCTGTGCCTATAGCTTCGTCCCGATTTTTATCCTCTGTTCGTAAAAGAATAGCTCGACCAAGGTAAGGTGAAAAAATATAGTCACTGAGGGCTTGAGTGTTAGTATCTATAACCTTTAAATGCTTATCAGTTTCAGGTACATGAAGTACGTCTTCCAAGTAACGGTTATATGTATTTTGCAGTTGTTGCTTACGCCAATAACTCCATCTCACAATCTTTTGCCAAACGTAGTTAGGCCCTTGTTGAACAATATTATTTAAATGCAAAAAAACTCGTTTTAGAAATGGCGCCTGCCAGCTATAACCTATACGACAACTATCAAGCATAATTAAAATGCCGACTTGTTCGCCTTGCTCATGGAGTTGTTTAGCCATCTCGAAGGCAACTGTACCCCCAAAAGAATAACCTCCGAGAAAATAAGGGCCATGAGGTTGAATGGCCTGAATTTCTTGAATGTAGTACGCTGCCATATCTTCAATACGGGTATGGAGAGGGTATTTTTCATCTAGCCCTCGTGGTTGTAATCCGTAAAATGGTTGTTCTGTCCCCAGATGCAATGCCAATTCACGGAAACATAAGACTTCTCCACCCAGCCCGTGAATACAGAAAAAAGGTGGCTTGGAACCGTTGGGTTGAATTTCTACCAAGGATGACCAGCTAGATTTTGACTGGTCTAAGGTATTTACTAAAGCCGAGTTTGTTGTTAAATCTTCTTCTTGGCAGATTATTTTGGCTAGAGCCTCTACATTCCCTGACTGGAAAAGAATGGCAAGCGGAAGGTTTTTACTAAATGTCTTTTCAATTTGCCAAAACAGTTTTACTGCTAGGATAGAATGTCCTCCTAGCTCGAAGAAGTTATCCCTAACACCAATGGGCTGCACACCCAAAATTTGTTCCCAAATCTGTGTCAACTGGCGTTCCACTTCATTGCGGGGAGCAACAAAGCTGGCTTCTGGTTCTTGTCTCGATAAGTCTGGTGCTGGTAGGGCACGGCGGTCTACCTTGCCGTTGGGGGTTAAGGGCATGGTGTCCAGCAAGACAAAAGTCGAAGGTAGCATGTACTGTGGCAATTTTGTCGACAGGAAGCTTCGGATACCAGCAATTGTAATTACTGAGTCTTGATTTGGTATAATGTAAGCCACCAAACGTTGATCGCCAGGAACGTCTTCACGGGCAATGACTACAGTTTGGAGTACATCTGGATGTTGGGCTAACACCGTTTCAATTTCCCCTGGTTCAATGCGTATCCCCCGGATCTTGACTTGATGATCTCGGCGACCGAGAATTTCTAGAGAGCCATCTGGACGATAGCATCCGCGATCGCCTGTATAATAAAGCCAATCGTGGCGATCGTTCCCAAAAGGGTTCTTAACAAACCGAGAATGGTTTTCTTGCTGGGTATTGATATAGCCCAAACTGCGGAATGGAGTTCGGATTACAATCTCGCCTGGTTCACCGATACCGCATGGTTGTTGACTTGATGTGAAAACCAGTGCTTGAGTTTGCGGCAGCGGCAATCCTACTGGCTGTACACCAGGGCTACACTCAACAGGTACTCGGTAATAACATTTCGCCAAAGTTGTCTCTGTCGGGCCGTAGAGATTAATAATTTCCCCTGATTCTGGAAAAGCATCCCGCCAGCGAACTACAAGGGTTTCTTTCAAAGGTTCTCCAGCCAAGAATAACCAGCGTAAGTTACGTAAAGATACTCCTGACGGCACATTTGCTAACCATAATTGCGCCAGCGAAGGAACTGTATGCAGTACAGAAATTTGCTCATTTTCCAAATAACGCAGAATTCTCGTTGGTTCTAAGTTATCCTCTTCTTCTGGCAAGCATAGGGTTGCACCACTAGTTAAAGGTAAAAAGATATCTCTCAGAACGACATCAAAAGAAAGACCAGTTAATTGGGCAACGCGGTCTTGCTGATTAATTTCAAAAGTCTGTCGCTGCCAGTTCAGAAAATGCGCCAACCCTTTATGACACCCCAGCACCCCTTTCGGTACACCAGTAGTGCCGGAAGTAAAGAAAATATAAGCTGCATCATCGGCAGCGATTTCAGGTAGATTTACTGTTTCAACGCTCTTTTGAGAATTTATAGCTTCTCCTGTGTCTGGGTTGACACAGATGCTAGTTAAAGAATCCCATATTTTTCCGTCTTTTGGATGTTGACTATCAATATATAATATGTATTTAGCTTTAGCTTCTTGTAACATCAGCCGCTGGCGTTGGCTGGGAAGTTTGGGGTCGAGGGTGAGTAACACACCGCCACTCAAGAGTACGCCTAGCATACTGGCAATTAGCCCAAAGCTGCGTGTCCCAAACACGGCTACGACATCTCCCCGCTCTACTCCGTGAGATAACAAAACCTGTGCTAAGGTTTGAGCGATTTTGCCCAACTCTCCATAATTCCAAGTGCGAATTCCTTGACGAAGTGATGAATGTTCTGGGGTACGATTTGCCCAAGAGATAAACATTGTTGTCGTCAATTCATACTGTGGTTCTGGCAAAACCGCCCTTGGCTCTGGCAGCAAAGGTCGTGCTTCTGGTGTCACCAAGGAATACAAACTAATCTGTCTCTCTGGAGCAGCAACAATTTGATTTAGCAAGTGATGGAATTGATGAAGCATTTCCATCATCCGTTCTGAAGTAAACAGATCGGTGTTGTAGACTAAATCAAGTTGGATTCCTTGATTTTGTTCTGTAACATAAAGGGTTAAGTCGAACTTAGAAGCTGTTTCTAAGATCGAGACTGGTTCGATAGCCACTCCAGGTAGTTCCAGTTGGATGTCCCTTAAGTTGAGCATATTAAACCACACTTGAAACAGTGGGTTGCGACTGGTATCTCGCTCTGGTTGCAGTTCTTCTACCAGTTTCTCGAAGGGCATATCCTGATGAGCATAAGCAGCTAATGCCATCTGGCGAACTCGATTTAGCACTGAACGAAAACTGGGATTCTCAGCAAAATCAGTCCGTAAAACAACGGTGTTAATAAAAAATCCAATTAACTCTTCAATCTCAGAACGGTTACGTCCGGCAATGGGAGAACCGATAAGAATGTCTTCTTGGCCAGTATAGCGGTGCAGTATTGTCCCAAAGGCTGTCAGTAATGTCATGAATAGAGTGACACCCTCCTGATGCGAGAGTTCTGTGAGTGATGCACTCAAAGTCTGCGGTAGCATCAGAGATTGGGCTGCTCCTTGGTAAGTTTGCACTGGTGGCCGTGGTCGGTCGGTAGGCAATTCCAGTACAGTATTAGCACCTGCTAATTGGGTTTTCCAATAGTTAATTTGGCTGGAAAGGACCTCATCTGATAGCCATTGGTGCTGCCATACAACAAAATCCGCATACTGAATAGGCAATTTTGTCAAGGGGGAAGGCTTATTATTCAAAAAAGCTTCATAAAGCGCTGTTAACTGCTGCCAGAGAATACCAATTGACCAACCATCTGAGGCGATGTGGTGCATCATTAACAAGAGTATATGATCTTGTTCGTCTATCTGGAGCAAAGTAGCACGCAGCATCAAGTCAGATTCTAAATTGAAGGGGCGTTGCACCTCTTGATTTAGGAGAAATTCTACTTGCTCCTTTGTTACCTTAATAATTTTGAGTTCCACTGGCCGAGGCGTGCCAATTACTTGTATGGGGCTACCATCAGATGATGTAATGAAGTTGGTTCGCAATGCCTCATGATGGACAACGATCGCATCTAGTGACTGTTGTAATATACCCAGGTTTAACTTGCCCGTTAAGCGCTGTGCATTGGAGACGATATACGCTCGGCTGTTGGGTTCCAACTGCTCCAAAAACCAGACTCGCTGTTGAGCAAAGGATAGAGGGGCTGATTGCCGATTGGCTATTTGGGGAATAGTCTGATTTTGGGGATCATTTTCTGGAGTTTGGTTTTGAGCGAACGCTTGAGCTAAAGTAGCGATCGTGGGATTCTCAAATAAGAGTTGCAACGATATTTCTATTTGAAAAGCTTGGCGAACTCTAGACATTACTTGAGTAGCCAGCAGTGAATGCCCTCCCAATTCAAAAAAATTGTCGTGGATGCCTACTTGTTCCAGACGCAAAACTTTTGCCCAAATGTCAGCTAAAACTTCTTCTGTCGAATTCTGAGGTGGAACAAAGTTAGTTGACAGCCTAATATCAGATGTATCCGGTGCAGGTAAGGCGCGGCGGTCTATTTTACCGTTGGGATTTAATGGCAGAGTGTCTAAAAATACAAAGAAACTAGGCACCATGTATTCAGGCAACCGAGTTTCCAAAAAGCGACGCAATTCAGCCTGACTAGGAATTTGCTCTGGACTGGCAACAACAATATATGCCACGAGTCGCTTGTCCCCAGGCACATCTTCTCTGGCTATGACTAAAGTCTGCGTCAGTGCCGGATGTTGAGCTAGTATGGCTTCAATTTCTCCTAATTCAATTCTGAAGCCACGTATTTTAACTTGGTAGTCTCTCCGACCAAGGAACTCGATATTACCATCGCTCAAATAACGTGCCAAGTCCCCAGTTTTGTAAAGGCGTGCCCCAGGTTCAGAGCTAAAAGGGTTGAAAATAAACTTCTCTGTGGTCAATTCTGGACGGTTAAGATAGCCTCGTGCTAGACCAATACCGCCAATGTGCAGTTCACCTGATTCACCAACAGGCATTGGCTGCAAATTTTCATCGAGGATGTGAATTTCTGCATTGGTAATCGGACGACCAATGGGTGCAATAGCATAATTAGTGTCCCGTTGGCAACTCCAGAAAGTGGTATCAATGGAAGCTTCTGTCGGGCCATAACAATTGTGTAAAACATTGTCCAAATTCAATTGGGCAAAGAAGCGTTCTATAAGTTCGCCAGGTAAAGCTTCACCACCGCAGGTAATGTGTCTGATGAATCGGCAATTCTCAATTCCTTTCTCTTCCAATAATACACGTAGTATGGAAGGTACTAAAGCCAGAACTGTGATTTGCTGCTCAGTAATTACTTTCACAAGGTAGGCTGTATCTTGATGTCCACCAGGGCGAGCTATGAACAATTGACCCCCAAAGCACAATGGCCAGAATATCTGCCATACTGAGGGGTCGAAGCTAAAAGAAATACTTAGTAAAACTTTGTCCGCGTGAGTTAATCCAAAAGTTGTTTGCTTCCAGTGGAGTTGATTGCAGATACCACGGTGAGGGATCATTACACCCTTGGGCTGTCCTGTAGAACCAGATGTGTAGATTACGTAGATGAGGTTATCAGCCGTAGTTTGGTTTACAGGATTTTCTTGACTGTTTTGAATATTCCCTTGCCAGTCTAAGTCCAGACAAACCACTTGTGCCTGATGTGGTGGTAAGTTCTTGACCAATTTTTCTTGGGTTAACAATATTGGCGTCTGGGTGTCTTCCAAGATGAAAGCTAAACGTTCTGAGGGATATGCCGGATCTAAAGGTACATAAGCGCCTCCAGCTTTCAGAATGCCTAGTAGTCCTACAATCATCTCTAAGGAGCGCTCTAGGCATATACCTACAAGTACTTCTGGACCAACGCCTAAAGCACGTAGGTGGTGCGCTAGTTGATTCGCCCGCTGGTTTAACTGTTGATAAGTAAGTTGTGTATTTTCACATACTACTGCAATTGCTTGGGGCGATCGCTCCACTTGCATCTCAAACATTTGATGAATGCACAGATCCTGATGATAAACTACTTGGGTGTCATTCAATTCCTGTAAAACTTGAGTGCCGATGATGTTAGTTAAGGTATTTAAGGTAATATTTTGCTTATATTCTGATGTCTGACTATCTATCTGCATTTTCTATATTAAGTTCGAGTGGGCATAAATAATTAAAGTTTATGAGGACGTAAATAATTAAAGGTTTATGACTAAACAAAGATATGAGTAAATACAGCCCCCAATCTCTAGAAAATGAGCAGAATACTATTAATTATCACATAACCGACATATAGCAATCTTGAATGATACAGACGCTAGGAGCACACAGATATGTTGTGCGCCCCTAACCCCTACTAATTGTTTTGACTCCAAGGAATTGCAAACAGCTATAACACTTCCCAAACTAAAAAGTTGCTTGCTCTTTAATTTTTGACTATTACCAGTGCCTTCATTTCCGCATTGAGCAGAGGTTGATGATAATTTTTTTGGAGGTCTGGCACAGGTTTTCCATCTACAATAACTTTGTAGATTTTTGCATAGCAGTTGCTCGGTAAATTGTCAATAATTCTTGTTTTAAATGCAGCAGGACTATAAGTTCTAGCAAAGCCTTCATATGCACCCCATCCAGCAAAGCTTGCAGTATTGTCAAAAATTGTGATTGCTTTGTCAAAATTGGGCTTCTGAATCCGTTTATTGTTCCAGATTTCTGCATATTCGTTAGTTAAAAATAGCGGTGCAATGACAAGTTTTCTGCCAACTTTCAATAAACGTACTGCCTCTTTAATAAACTTAATATCCAAATCATCTCGAAAATGCTCAAAAGAGTGATGACAGCTAATTCCATCTAAAGATTCATCTGGGAGAGGGATCGCATCAATAGAGCCACCAATGTACTTAATTCCATCTGTGACTTTTCCGTCCAATAAAGAGTCTTGACAGTAAGCATTCAATTTGAACTCCGAAACTGCCATTAAAGCCTTTATATATTCAGCTTTTTCACCACCAGCAGCATCAAGTATTTTATCACCCTCTTTCAAATCTAACAGAGTCATTGTCGTCAGATATTCAAGTGGCTTGGAATGGATATAATCAAGCTGATTATATTTACTCAGTACATCTGAATTTATAAAATCCCTATAATCTTTTTCAGAAAAAGATAAATTGTTTATTTCTGTCTGTGCTTTTCCTATTTCCGAATCATTTGTGGCTCGTAAAATTTTATTAACTTCTAAATTATTGAGACGTAAATCTGTCAGAAAACGCCACTTTTTACTGTTTAAAAACCTACCCAATCGACCTAATATATCTAATTTGCTAGTCACCATACTTTCACCCCGTGTTTTTATTGATTGAAATGAAACTCTAAATTATTACGATTGAATCCAAAAAATCAAATTTCTGTTTTACCGAATAAACACAAACACTTACACGTAATTATAAAGGTACATTATCCTATCTCAGTAAAATCTACTTGATGAAAAATAGTTTTTACAAAATCTTCATTTTGTCTCTAATTATATAAAATTAATGTAAAGTCATAATCTGATTTTTTGGATAATTTAGGCGAACCTTATAAAACCCAACTACGTTTGTAACATCAGTCTTCTACTCTAAACTACAGTTTCGTCGTTAAGGCTGTTGCCCTTTTAAGACTTCATTTAGAAATGTCTATCAAACTGACTCAAGCGTAACCATAAACATTCAATAATGTAAACTTTTGTTACAAATACCAAATTTTTGATGCATTTTGTTATAAGTTGTGTGTTAAGTTTTGCTAGTCAGTAATTATGCGTAAAAAAATAAATACAACAAGACAACTTTATATTCAAAGCTGAATTAGTCCAAATAAATATGCTAGAGTAATCTTTGAGGTGATATCAATCATTCTATACCTCGAAGAAGTAAAAATCTCCAATATATCTGCGATATCCATAATTAATTCAGCTGATGTATTTAGTAACCTCAAAAACTATAATATTTTTATTTTGCCTAATTGCTTGATTATTAACATCAGCGGTTTCATTTAACTACTAATAATATAAAATTGGACAACAAGTACTTTTTTTATTAATTTCTAGAGACTAAAATTGTGATTATGGGCTGCAATCAAACCTAGGTATTTCGGTAGTAACGGCACTCAAACCGACCCTGGAGGATATTTTTGATAAAGAACTTAAAGTTACTCCGAAGAAAATTGTTAAGACTAGACTAAAAAGTCAAATTCTCTTTATAAATAAAAATAGTTGAGATACCTAAATTGCCTTGTATATCTAAGATACTATCAAATTTCACCTACATCAAGTGTTCCTAACTACAAGTGTTCCTAACTATGAGTAATCAAAGCATTACAACAAATAAATTCAGTGAAATACCTTTGGATTTACGTGCATCGACATTTGTCACGGTACGTAAGGGTTCGTGGTGGTTGAGATTAACAACATTATTCTTAGTAGACTGCACTCTTTTATTTCTAGCTTGGGTTTTAGCAGCATATCAATCTAATTATGGACATTTTGATTGGTATATACCGATTCATTATTTACCAATATTAACAGCTATTGGAATTCAAATAGGATCGCTAGCTGTAGAAGGTATTTATCGAGAAGGTCAAAAACGCTATGACTATTTCAATATTATCAAATCGCTAACTTTTGCTCATGGATTAATCCTTTTAGTTAGTTTTTTGCATAAACCAGTTGTTGATATCACACGTCCAAGATTAATATTATTGCCTTGGTTGCTAAGTATATTTTTTATTTGTACTGGTAGATACGCTGTAAATATTACTCTTGAATATCTACGCAAGCAGAAAAAAATAGTTCGTTCTTCTGTTTTCATTATTTGTGATCCTCAAGATCACGAGCAGATTGCGAGTTTTATAAAAAAAGAAAAGCATTATATCATATCTGGAACGGCGAATGCTAATTCACTAGACAGATATCAGCGTCAGCAAACATTGTCTCAGCTTAATCAACTAGGAGTGACAGAAGTTTTTATATCTTGGGATGCGCTAAAAAATAGAATGTTTTTGTGCTGGTTATTTCAAGCATCTGGGATACAAGTACATATTTTACCAATGGAATTAAAACCAATTTATAAAAACGTACAATTCAACAAAATAGGTGGAATGCCTTGTCTGAGTTTGGATTGTCCGATAATTACAGGTAAAGATTTTTGGATAAAGCGTAGTTGTGATTTTTGTTTTGCGACTTTATTTGTAATGTTATTATTCCCGATTTATATAGCTATAGCTATAGCTATAAAACTTGACTCTCCAGGCACAGTATTCTACAGACAAACACGTATAGGTTTACATGGTCAACAGTTTAAAGTATGGAAATTCAGGACGATGAGGTCTGATGCGGAAAAATTACAGAAAGAATTAGAAGCTTTAAATGAAACAAAAGATGGAATTATCTTTAAAATTAAAGATGATCCCCGCATTACCCGCGTTGGAAAATTTCTCCGTCGTTACAGTTTAGACGAATTACCTCAACTTTTTAACGTTATCCTTGGAGAAATGAGTATAGTGGGACCTCGACCTTTGCCTACCAGAGATGTTGAAAAGTTTTCTGAACACCATTTTATTCGACATGAAATCTTACCTGGTATTACAGGTCTTTGGCAAGTCTCAGGTCGCTCAGATATTTTAGATTTTGAACAAGTGATTCATCTAGATATTAGCTATATCGAAAATTGGTCGCTTGGGTTAGACTTTGAAATTCTCCTTAAAACAGTTATGGTGGTTTTGAAAAAAGATGGTGCTTACTAACAGAAAAAATCCCATAGCATGACGTCTATGATTATAGAATTTACTTTCCGTATCAATCAATAAATTTATTGCAGTGTTCAGTTTAATTTAAAGCGGATTAAATTTAGATTTTTCTACATTACTGAGTAATTAGTTACTTGTTTTGTTTGAGGATACTCTCGAAAAATCTATAAGGATATATCCAACAAAAAATTGTGGTGACTCAAAATAAAAGAATTAAGCTGAATTGAGAATTATTAAGAATGGTAGAAAAGTACAAATTCATAAGTAATTCCTTCTCAATGATACTCAATCGGTTAGCACAAAGTGTTACAGCTTTTGTATTAACCGCTTCTATTGCTCGTACTCTAGGAGCTGAAGCTTTAGGGCAGTATCTACTAGCATATAGCTATTATTTTATCTTTGTGGGCATTGCTTCACAAGGGCTAAAAACATTGTTTACTAGAGAACTAGCTCGTGAGCCACAAAAAACACCAGTCTATTTAATCAGTGGTACTTGCCTACAGTTAATATTTAGTTTTTTCAGTTATGCGGCATTGGTGATTGTAGTATTTTTACTTCCCTATAGTTCCAAAACCTCGACTGTTTGTTACATAATGGGTTTAACAATCATTCCCTTTGCGCTTTCTAATATAACAGAGGCAATTTTTCAAGCGAAAGAAAAGATGCATCTGATTGCGATCGCTACAGTGCCAGTTTATATTTTACGCCTAATAATCATGATTTGGGCGATGCAACTAAAATATGGAATTGAATATTTGGGGGCGATTCTAGTTTTTTCAGAAACACTAATTTTGGTAATTGAATGGATTTTTATCGCTCGATTAGTAAAAATGCAATGGGAAATTGATAGGAGTTTTGTCTTTAATACAATCAAAAGTGCACGTACATTTTTTGCTATTGAAGCAATAGCTGTAGTAAGTGGCAGAATTCAAATACTAATTCTTTCATTGTTAGGAAATGAGTTTTTAGTAGGTTTATTTGGCGGAATAACACAATTATTACAACCCTTTATGATTATTGCTAACAGTATAGGTTTAGCAATATTTCCAAGACTTTCAAAGGCAGTAGAGCAAGGACGGGAAAAGCAGAGGCAGATAGCTGAAAATATTATCGAAATCCTACTAATCATCGCATTGCCCTTATTTCTTGGAATCTTATTATTTGGCAAAGATCTATTAGTTTTTCTCTATAATGCTAGCTTTGCTGAAGCAAATATAGCTCTTATTATAAGCGCTGCATCACTAGTTTTTTTGCCGTTTACACGCTCACTGACTTATTTACTTGTAGCCAATGGTTTCGAGATAGTGAACCTACGTGAAGTAGTTATTACCACTACATTAGGGAGCTTAGGAGGTGTGGTATTAGTTTCGCACTATAAGTTACTAGGTGCAGCTTTAATGGCATTATTAATGACTATTTCTGGTTTTAGCCAGTATATTTATTTCACCTATACTCGCCTATTTCCATTAAATTTATGGCGAATTATCCGCCGACCATTAATAATAACTGTTTTAATGCTACCTATATTAATATTATTACAAAAGCTTAACTTAGACTTTATATTAACTCTAATTATTGCGACTTGTGCCTATACTTTATTTGTGGCTTATTTAGGTATTCGTGCTTTTGGAGGGTTTCGTTTTTTATGGTTCAAATTATTAAAATCACAGTAATTCGTTTCCGATAAATTCTTATCATTAACTCATAAAAATTGATGAAATAGATGAAAAAAATAATTTAAGGTGAGGGGATAATTTTAATTATGATTAAGGTTGCTTTATTACATTTTGGCTTTGAAGATTACACCATTGAATTAGCAAACAGTCTGGTTAAATATGTTGATTTAACGCTAATTCACCCAGAAAAAGTCTCAAAGGTATGTAGCAATGTTCTTGATTCCAGTATCCGCGTAATTAGCTTTAAAAAACCACGGATTCGCGACCCACGCAACCTATTGTCCATGTACGCGATGATGCGTATTATCAAAGACATACAGCCAGATGTCTTGCACGTGCAAGAAACTAACGATCCTTGGTATGATTGGACTTTGTTACTCAACAAAATGCCGCCATTGGTGACAACTATCCACGATGTATTCCGTCACCCAGGAGATAGCATGGCTGTATTCGGTTCAGAGTATACCAGACGTATTGCCTTCTATCGTTCCCAACAATTGATTGTCCATACTCATCAACTAAAAAAGATTCTAACTGAACAATTTCGTATACCTCAAGAGCGAGTCAATGTTTTGCCACATGGGGAACTTGGTAGTTTGTATCAGCGTCGGGGCAAGGAGAATAGTCAGATTCGTGAGCCAAATACATTACTATTTTTTGGACGCATCTGGCCCTACAAAGGATTGAAATATTTACTTCAGGCTATGCCTTTAATTGCTGAACGGATACCTGAAGTCAAGCTGATTATCGCTGGACGGGGAGAAAACATCAAACAATATTTCCCTAATGGTTATGATGATAAACGCTACGAAATTATCAATGACTTTATTCCCCTTGAAGAAGTAAGTAATCTATTTCAACGCAGTACAGTGACAGTTCTACCATATATAGAAGCCTCTCAAAGTGGTGTAGCAGCTTTATCTTATGGGATGGGAACATTGGTTGTAGCCTCTGAAATAGGAGGATTAAGTGAGATAATTCAGCATAAAAAAGATGGGTTGTTAGTTCCACCTTGTGATGTTCAATCTTTAGCAGATGCCATTATTTATTTGTTAAGCGATCGCGATTTACAAGAACGTATGCAAACTGCGGCATTAGCTCGTTGTCAAGAAGATTTAAATTGGTCAAATATTGCCGCTCAAACAGCTCAAGTTTATTATAAAGAACTGAATATGCAAAATAAATATTAGTTAAACTATTATGAGGAAAATACTAATTTTTGCTGAACAGGGATTCACAATTGCGAGCTTATTGATGTATTCAGGGGCAATCTTTGTTCTTGTACTGTCAGGAGGATCAGGACAGAATGATTTAGTAGAATATGATAGCTCTGTGATACGGATTATTTTTTCTTTAATCTACGCAGTTACCATAGTACTACTAGTTTTGCGTTGGAAGAAAACTCTTTATTTACTTAGTAAAAGCTTTTTGCTTTGTTCTTTAATTCTATTGGCAGCTGTTTCTATTGTTTGGTCTTTTGAACCATCAACAACATTAAAAAATAGTTTTGCCCTCATTAATTCCAGTTTATTTGGACTATATTTTGCTTCACGATATAGCTTAAAACAGCAGTTACATTTACTTGCTTGGAACTTTGCAATTATTATAATACTTAGTTGTTTTTTTGCTATAGCATTGCCTAAGTACGGTATACAAAGCGATTTGGGTAGCTCAAAGTGGCGTGGGGTATTCACGCACAAAAACGGTCTGGGAGCAAGAATGGTAACGAGTAGTATAACTTTTTTTATCCTTGGTTATCAAAATAAAAGACGTAATTGGCTTTTTTTGGGTGGGTTTTGTTTGTCAGTACTACTTTTACTCCTTGCGTCTTCAGGTTCATCTCTAATTAATCTATTAATTCTCATATTGACATTTTTTGCTTTTCAAATTTGGCGCTGGTCATACCAGGTCATGGTACCAACCTTAATAATCATAGCTACTATCAGCCAAAGTTTATATTTTTGGTTGTCTAACGATGCTGATATCCTGTTCAGTGCAATTGGTAAAGATGCGACGCTGACGGGTCGAACAGAGTTGTGGCCATTAGTAATTGATATGATTTGGAAACATCCTTGGCTTGGTTATGGTTATGGTGGATTCTGGCAAGGATGGAGTAGCGAATCTGCCTATGTTTGGCTTGCAGCTGGATGGACGCCAAGCCATCCCCACAATGGCTATCTGGCTCTTTGCCTAGATCTGGGTTTTTTAGGGTTAGGATTATTCTTTTTAGAATTTTGGCGCAGTTATCTGCAAGGATTTGCTTGGGTGCGTAGTAGTAAAACAGCATTCGATATTTGGCCACTTTTACACATGACATTTGTGATCTTATCTAGCCTCACTGAGTCTAATTTGATGGAATCAAATAGTTTGACTTGGATACTCTATGTGGCGGCATCTCTCTCAGTCAGAATGTAAAGATGAAGTAAAAATCAGATGATTAATCAACATAGCTATAACCAGCTATTAACCGCAAATCTGATAGCCATTATGATGTAGACATACATATTTATTGTCCAACCCAGTTTCGCCAAGGATGACTATAGGTTACATAAATAAGGTATATTTTAGACTTGACAAGTGAGTGTTTTACTAAAGTAACGTTTCACGTTTCCCCTGCCTATCACCCATAAATTATGGGTTTTGACCATTTTACCGAGTGAGTGAATAATTACTTGCGAAACTAATTAAAAATTGAAATTATTATGGCATCACCGAAGAAAGTACTAATTATCGTTGAAAATCTTCCAGTTCCCTTTGATAGACGGGTATGGATGGAAGCAACTACTTTGCAAAAAGCTGGGTATGAAGTTAGCGTAATTTCACCTACCGGTAATGGCTTTGATAAAGATTACGAAATTATTGAGCAGATTCACATTTACCGTCATCCTCTACCACCGGAAGAAAGCTCTGTCATTGGTTATCTTCGAGAGTACAGTTGGGCGATTAACTGGCAATTCCGTCTAGCTCAAAGGGTATGGCGAGAGCGTGGTTTTGATATCATACATATTTGTAATCCGCCCGATTTACTTTTCTTGGTAGCAGCATGGTTTAAATTATTTCATGGTATATCTGTTATCTTCGATCATCATGACCTCAGTCCGGAAATGTATGAAGCTAAGTATCGGCGGCGCGATATTTTTTATCATGGATTACGCTGGGCTGAACGCTTGACCTATGCCACAGCAGACATGGTAATTTCAACGAACGAGTCACACCGAGAGGTAGCTCTTAAGCGTGGGCATAAGAAACCAGAGAAAGTATTTGTAGTTCGTAGTGCGCCGGATCTTTCGCGCTTTCGCCGAATGCCTCCAAACCCCAATTACCGTAGAGGCAAGAACTATTTGATAGGTTACATGGGTGTCATGGGAGAACCAGAGGGTATTGATTATCTTCTGAGAATGGTATATTACATTGTCCACAAAAAAAATCGCTCTGATATTCACTTTATGCTAATTGGCAGTGGACCTATGGCAGAAAAGCTCAAGGATTTATCTAAAGAGTTAAAAGTGAATGAGTTTGTAGAATTTACAGGGTTTAAGCAAGGTGAAGAACTTTTAGAGCGACTTTCCAGCTGCGACGTGTGTGTAGAACCTTCTCCAACATCTGCTTATAACGAAAACTGCACCATGAATAAAATCCTTGAATACATGGCAATGGGAAAAGCAATTGTCCAGTTTGATTTGCGAGAGGGAAGACGTTCTGCACAAGAAGCATCTCTTTATGCAAAGCCTAACGACGAGGTGGAATTTGCCGAGAAAATTTTGGAACTTCTAGATTCTCCTGAACGCAGACAAAAGATCGGATCTGAGGGGCGACGCAGAATGGAGGAGATTCTTGAATGGCAATATCAAGCTCCAAAACTGTTAGATGCTTATGATAAAGTTTGGCAAAGTAGGTAGTTACTTTAACTTTCAGAATTACCATATTAAGTAAGTTGAGTAATGAGTAGATGTTTATGGTCAAAAATTACAAACTGACTAAAGATCAAGTTTTTTACTTGACTTTGAAATTTTGCCTTTGGCTAAGATAGTTGATCTGACAATGAATATAGCCGTATAATATCCAAGTAAAAAATCAAGTCTTTGATCATCCAGAAATAAATTTGAATGAATATTAATGGTTTATAACTAATGCAAAAAAATCTAATGCAAAAAAAAAATTAATTGAACGTCCTGTTACTAAAGGGTTGATTTAGGGGACGGCAGTTATAGTTAGGAAGTAGTTAACTGACCTCAAATCCCAAAAAGAACAAGGTTTTTGCTCAATAAAGGTATACATACCACTGTTAAATATTTGTACTAAATGGGGACTAAATTTTTAACTTAAATAATCTATACTACGATAGAGTTCAGTTAAGCACTTGTTGCGTCTTTGGCGGTTCGTTAAAAAAATGATTTTGATAAAGAGTTAAGCTTTAAGTGAACCGTATTGGTCTATACTATATTTTATATTGTAAAATTATACATAATCAGTATTGTAAATTGCACTGGTTTGTGGCTGTTATAAGTCAATTTTGAGTTTCTTGCTTAAGACCTGTACTTTGGAAGATTTATGTCAGAAAAATCTATGGAATCTAGAGAATCTATTGATTTAGACCTTAATCGTTACTTATTGATATTGAAACGGTGGTGGGTGCCTGCTTTTAGTGTATTTGTGGCGACAGTTATTTTAAGTGCTATATCTACAAAATTTCTGAAGCCAGACTATGAAGCAGAAGGAAAACTGTTATTCAGAGTTCCCAGTTTTAAAGTAGCAGGCAATAATCTTTCCCCTGGTAGCTCTGAAGGAGGAGACTCAGGAGATTTAAAACCATTGGTAGCAACTCAAAATCCCATAAGCAGTCAGATAGAAGTTATTTATTCGCCAGCTTTGTTGCAACGGACAATAGACAAACTACAACTCAAAGACAAGGAAGGTGAACCTCTGGAGGTGAAAGCACTACAAAAAGCCCTGAACCTAAAAATTATTGGTGGGACAGATGTATTGCGTATTAGTTATAGCAGTCACGATCCTGAAGAAGCAGCGGCAGTAGTCAACACAGTTATGAGGTTTTATTTAGAAAATGATATTCTGACAAATCGCTCTGAAGCAGGAGCGACTCGTCAGTTTATGGCCAAGCAACTTCCTACGACTCAAGCTGCTGTTAATAATGCGGAAGTAGCGCTACGTATATTTAAACAAAAGCATCAGATTGCAGATTTATCCGAGGAGACAAGATCAGCTGTCGCGACTATTGGAAATCTAGACAATGAGATGAATACTGTCAAGGCTCAACTGAATGAGGTAAATGCCCAAACCAATGAACTGCGGAAGAAAGTAGAGCTAAATTCTCAGGAAGCGATCGCTGTGAGTGCCCTCAGTCAGTCACCAGCAGTACAGGGAATTCTTACACAACTCCAAGAGACTGATCGGCAGTTAGCGGTTGAGCGCAGCCGTTTTCTAGATGACAACCCTATAATTATTAACTTAGAAGCAAAAAAAACCAATTTAAAATCTCTCTTGCAACAGCAAGTTGGTCAGACTATTGGCAATCAAACACAACTTCCCCAGAGCCTATTGCAGATTGGAGAACTCAGACAAAGCCTGATACAAAACTTTCTGCAATCAGAAATACAACGTTTTGGCTTAACTCAAAGACTCTCCTCTCTATATAATTCTCGTGCTAGCTATGAACAGCGGGTGAAACTTATACCCCAGTTGGCACAAAACCAGCGTGAGTTAGAACGGAAAGTTGAAGTTGCAGAATCGACCTATCAAACTCTATTGAAAAAGGTTCAAGAATTACAGTTAGTTGAAAATACAAATACACCTAGTTCTCGAATTATTGCTCAGGCTTTAGTGCCCAAAGATCCTACATTAACCAAAAAAATAATTGTTTTGGTGCTAGGAGTAATGTTTGGTTTGTTTTTTGCAACCACAACTGTTCTCTTTCTCGCTATGAGAGATAGATCTCTAAAAACGCTTAAGGAAATTAGAGATGTATTTGGATATACTTTGCTCGGAATTGTTCCTTTGTCTGTCAAAAAGCTGCGTTCCCGTGATTCAAATGCAGAATCAACATCTCAAACAGTTGCCGTCAGGGATACTCCCCACTCTTTAACGAGTGAAATGTATCGGATGATTCAAGCAAATCTGAAATTCTTAAGTTCAGATAATTTGCTCAAAACCATTGTAATAACTAGTGCAATTCCTAAAGAAGGCAAGTCTACAGTTTCAGCGAATTTGGCAGCAGCGATCGCTCAACTAGGACGTAAAGTTTTACTAATTGATGCAGATATGCGAGTTCCTTCTCAGCATCATCTCTGGCAACTAACCAATGAAGTTGGTTTGAGTGAGGTTCTTGTAGGCCAGGCTGAATTTGAAATTGCCGTATCTAAGGTAATGGACAACCTTGATGTTTTAACTGCTGGAGTTAGACCTCCCAACCCACTTGCTTTGCTTGACTCAAAACGGATGGCATCACTCATTGAGAATTTCTCATCTCAGTATAAGTATGACTTTGTAATTATTGATGCCCCTCCACTGCTTTTGGCAGCCGATGCTTTGACTTTAAGCCAAATGACTGATGGTATTTTGTTAGTAGCCCGACCCGGAGTAATTGATTCCAACAGTGCTAATGCTGCTCAAGAGATATTAGAGAGATCCAGTTATAACGTTCTAGGTTTAGTAGTCAATGGAGTCATTGATAAAAATGAATCTAGTAGTTATCGATATCATTCTCACGAATATTTTAAACCAAGAGAGTTGACAAAAGAGCTTAAAGGACTGGCGAAGAAATAAAGCTTCTAAAAGATTATTTTAGGAGTTACATCAAGTCCGGATAAATATTTATTAATAAAGGCCGACGCAAAGACGCAAGAAGTTTGAAATAATAAGTAATTAACCGGACTGATAATTATATAGCGATCCTATATAGGATCAGGTATATCTTTACCAGTATAAGAAAAGCTATATTAGGTGCTATGGATAATTTTCTGGATGCTAGTCCGATTTCTTTAGGTATTGCCACTCCAATTTAATTGGGTTTAGTAGGGTTTTTGTTCGCCTCGAAAGTACCTCCATGCACAAAACAAAACCCTAATTCATCCAAATACTTCAGGTCTATTTCTCCAGTAGCCGCACATAATTCCCGCATCTGTATTCTGCTTTGCTTGTTTCTGCGGTCGGACGATGGCGTCTTGTTTTCGTTTGTAGCTCCTCTTCGCCCGTTTTCAATTGGGTTGTAGACAAGAAATCTGTATAAGTAAGAACTTTACCATACAACCCAATACCATACTTTTAACTACTACCGATTTTCGTATGCTCCTCTATCGGGTGCATAACCGGACACACGAGGATTGCCTAGAAAATCGGTTTTCAAACTATTCCACTTTAAACCACTATTAATTGCCGGACTTGTTGATTTCAATCTAAAGTCACGAGATGAGGCATTAACAAACTGCGGATCTCCAATCATATCGTTAGATCCTGTAATCTTGATCGTCGAATTACTGGGATAAACATTGTAGTTATAATTGACGTTGACATTTTTCATATTGCTATTCGCAGCATTACCAGGGGAAGGATACATAATGTTATTGAAAATTTTGACATCAGACGAATAACCCGCATAAATTTCGCCCTTTCCCTTTTTTTTAACTTCTGGACTTTGCTGATTCCTATATGCTGTGTTGTTGATAATATCGATACGCTGACTATCATGGGAATGAATACCTGAACCGCCATTATTGTAGGTGAGATTGTTCGCAACTAAAACCCTTCCTCTATATCCTTTTGAAACATCAACAATAATGCCATTACCATCTGAGATCGTTCCGGAACCAATCCAAGGAACGTACATTCGATTGTTGTAGCTCCTGTTATTGGTTACAAATATCTTGTATCCCTGGTTGTTGTCAGAACTCCAATTATTAAGCATGGAAATGCCACTGCAACCATGAACTGTGTACCAAGCGTTATTGTATACAGTGTTATTATCCACCTTCACATAATCAGCTTGGATTGCTGAGATACCTGCTCCTCCACAATCATGCACTTTGTTGTTCAGAATATTGATGTGATGAGAACGGCCTTTGTTTCCTCCTTCAATGCTTATGCAATTTCCGCTAGTAAGCGGATTTGATGTGTTATATTTCTGACTTAATGCATAATCACGGGTCATATTAGCATTGTTCCCTATGACCTCCAGCCCATCAATCTCGATATATGAAGCTCCATTTGAAATCACAATACCATTCCATGTATTGTGCTGAATTTTTGGTAAATGCCCAGGATATGCTTTATATTTAATCCATGCATTTGCAGTTCCAGAACGTTTAATACTTAGTACAGAACCTCTTTTGGGCCCATTCTTGTATTGCCCGTTCATAATCAGTACCGTGTCGCCAGGATTAGTAAGGTTTGCTGCCCTTTGAAGTGTCCTAAAAGCGGATGAGGTAGAGAGTCCGCTGTTTCTGTCGTTTCCGTTACCACTAACATAGTATGTTGTCGCAGTTGAAATACCACTGATCAGCTTGCGGCTAGGTAGTGGTATTTCCTGAATAGTGGATGGCTGAGGAACATCTTTAAATAAAGACTCTGTTACTCTCTGTCCTTGGACCAGACCTGTTAATGCCCAGGGAAGTACAAGAGATGCGCTCAAACTGAGAAAACCGAAACCATGAATCATCATAGGGAAAAAATAGGGTATGTTGCAAAAACTCAATCATTAACGGTTAGTAACTCTAGCCTTAGTTAATAACCCAGTATTGGATACGGTCGTATCACTGCCACTTGTAAGTTTATACACGGTTTTATAAGTTTAAACCTGCGCATTTTCGCGTAAATATGGCTGAACCACCTTTTGAGCTTGTGTTCCAAAAAATCGCAAACATCTGATAAGATCACTGAATAAAAAATATCAGTATCCAGAGTTACCCTATTCATGAACACCAAGCAACCGTAGAAATGGCGTCATTTCCAATTCGACATCATTCTACTGTGTATACGCGGTATCTGTGGTTAAAATAGTATATCTGTCATCAATTAGTTAATTTACTTAAATAATTCTTATGATAATAAGAATCACTAAATGACTAAAAAGCAGTTATTGACTGGTGTTTACAGAATCTGCTTTCTAAAAGATTCTCATTATCATAAGAAATCCGAGTACCTACAATAAAGATTTCAAAAGTCTATCAATGCACATTATGAACTTATAGTGAGAGTTTTAAAGTTTACAGTATTTCTCTATGAGTAATATTACTTAAAATTATTATAATGACTAATGACGGATATATAGAAGTAGTCAGATAGCTTAGAATATTGGCAAATCATAAGAGAGCGGCTATAGCAGACTTATCGTAACAGTATGAAGCTGCTATAAAACACAATTTGCAAGAAGCGATGCCTTGTGGAACATCTGCTATGTTTAACTTGCTTTTGATTAAAGGATAGTGCAATTTTAGGGACGAAGACGGTTGACCAACGCCCCCAATTTGCATCTATCTCTTAAACTAGAGTCCGAATAAGTTCAAAAGATTAAAGATAACACCTAGAGGTCCAGTTATAGTGTTGACGGTATCGCCAGTCTTAGCTGAACCAGATCGGTTGACAACTACAACGTCATTATTGCGGAGTATAGGATTAGTTTGCTCATTAATCCCAGCGGAGAAATCCACTTTTACTATACGTTTAGTGACAGAACCATTAGGGTTCAGGCGAATCAAATCAACAGCACTACTACTAGCTCTGGCATCATTAAATCCGCCAGCGGCGAGTATAGCTTGATTTAAAGAGCTATTTGGCTGAACGTCTGTTAGACCCGGTTTTTTAACTTCGCCTACCACACCAACCTGAATTCGTGTAGGAGACAAAGTAGTGGTAGCTAATTGAGTAGCTTCTGCGGGGTTAATTTCAGTTGCCGTCGGAATAACAATCGTATCTCCGTCTTGCACAATAATGTCTTGATTGGCATCACCACTCTGTAACAGTTGCCAAAGATTAATATCTATAGATTGTTCTGAGCCAGTTCTTGTAGGTCGGCGTAGCTTGAGATTACGCACATCAGCTTGTGCTGTAATTCCGCCAGCTAATTGAATTACCCGTGTCACATTTGGTAAACCATTGGGAGTGGTAGTACCACTGTTAGTGGTTGTGCCCCCCTGTGCATCTGCGTTGGCTGGGGTGACAAGATACGAACCAGGACGGTTAACTTCACCAATAATTGTTACTGTGCGGGGTGTGGTTTGACTGGCGGCAAAGTTGGATGCAAATATATTACGAGATTCTGCCACGTTGAAGTTGGTTGCTGTTGGCACAACTATAGTGTCTCCATCCCGCAAAGTAATATCCTGCGATAACTTCCCTGTTTGAATGAGTTCTTTCAAATTGAGGGTGACAGCTTGCTCTGAAGAACGTCCTATTCTACGCCGTAATTGAACTTGAGTCACATCCGCAGCTAAAGTCACTCCCTGCGCTGTTGTTAATGCAGCTAATACAGTGGGGTATTGTACGCCTGGATTGTTCCCGGCGCCTCCGCTCAAGCTTAGAGTGTAAGCTCCAGGACGTGTCACCTCTCCAGCAACGAAAATATTAATGGGACGAGGCGATAACAGATTGACTGAGATTAAGGGGCGTTTGAGGAAGCGAGCATATCTTCTAGCTATTTCGTCAGAAGCTTGTTCAGTTGTTAGCCCTAATACCGATACACTGCCAATTAAAGGTAGGTTGATTGCTCCACCAGGGGGAATTTGGTATTCACCTGTATATTCAGGTACTTCAAATACATTTACACGAATGAGATCGCCGCCTCCTAATGAATAATTAGTATCTAATAGTGTTTGTGTGGTTGGTGGTTGTGTAGTTGGGGGTAATGGTTGTCCCTGAGCTAGACTGGCAGATGACACAGCGGCATTGACAGCAGTTAACAAAGCCATACCTACAGCTGGCTGAATTAGGAATTTAGACAAACTTTTGTTAAGCATATTTACCTGAGACTCTGAAACTACGATCAATAAAGTACTGTCTAAACATTTTTATTTTGACTATACCTAAGTATTCAAGTTCCCCGACACTCTTATTTTCCTAGAAAAGTGTGATTTTCCGGAGGAAATTTGTTTATTGAAGTTAAATTTTTAGTGAAGTTAGCTTAAAGTTAATGTTGCTTGAATAGAGGAATATCAAAAAATATAGGATTTACGCAAATAAACCCAGTTTCTACAATAAATTGTTTGTTAGCTAACAATCAAGTAGTGACGAATAAATTTTTATTGTCAAAGTTAATTTGATGACATTTAAAATCTGCGATGAGTAGTAAGGGACTACTGAAATTAGGAACAAGTTCATTAAATAAATACAAATAACCTTGAAAAGATGTCGAAATTTTATTTTTTTTAGGTTGTGTTGGGCAAAGAGAACTCAAAAATGCAGAATTTTGGGTTTTCTTCTTCAACCCAGTCGACAATTTACTATTTGGCAACAAGACTAATTTAATAAGTTGTTTTTTCTTTGGATTTGTTGAATAAAAAATTCTTCTAGAGAGTGACGTGATAAGTTCATGGCGATAATTTTACCTTCCATGAGACGAAGACTGGCAAGAAAATCATAGTAATCATCTTGTAGTGTACCGTGCCAGGAACCATCAGGCTCAAATATGAGGGTGGGTATCCATTTTTTGAGAATTTCCCAGTCACCACCTTGACCTTTTACTTGATATGTGTTCCTACCGCCTAAGAGTTCATTGAGCGAACCAGAGCAAATTAGTTCACCTTGAGCGAGGATGGCAATGCGATCGCAAATCTGTTCTACTTCACTCAGAATATGGCTATTAAAAAAAATTGTCTTACCAGCGGCTTTGAGCGCCAGAATAATTTCCCGCATTTGGTAGCGTCCCACCGGATCAAGCCCAGACATTGGTTCATCCAGAAAAACTAAATCTGGCTCGTTAATTAGTGCCTGTGCCATCCCAACACGCTGTAGCATTCCTTTGGAATAGCGGCGCAGCAGTTTTTTACGGGCATCGGCTTGGGATAAACCGACTAATTCCAGCAGTTGGGGAATGCGTTGGCGTTGGACACTCTGGGGAATTTGGAATAGTCCAGCGGCTAGCTGCAAAAATTCCCAGCCAGTGAGATAGTCATAGAGATAGGGATTTTCTGGTAGATAGCCGATATGTTGCTTAACATTGCGATCGCCTATGGGTTTACCCAACAACGATCCTCGTCCAGAGGTGGGATGAATAATTCCCAGCAATAATTTTAAAAGGGTGGTTTTGCCAGCACCGTTTGGCCCCAGCAACCCAAAGGTTTCGCCTTTGTAAACCGTTAAAGAACAGTTTTTGAGAGATACGACTTTTTGATTTAGCCAAAAACCGGTGCGATAGACTTTTCGCAACTCAGAAGTTAGGACTACTGGCGGAGTGTCTGTCGTATTAAGTTGAGAATTAGGGTCATCTGCAACAGACTTCATCTCGGTTAAATCACTATTTATCAGCTTGGTATTAATTAAAAATTACCCGGTAGGCTGATAATAACCATCAACAACTTGTGTGTCAATTATCGCGAACTGAGGACTGGGGAAGAAGCAAGGGAGCAGGGGAGGCAGGGGAGCAGAGAAGTTGCAGTAAGTTTTTTCCCCTCTGCCCCTCCGCATCTCTGCCTCTTTTCGATGCCCAACCTCCAATGCCCAATTTGACTCCTTTTCATAGAACTCCCTTAGAACTGGGAATTAAGCCAGCACGTCGGGGATCAATTTCCACCGCCTGGCGTGTTGCTCTTGCAAAAGCTTTAAATGTCGCTTCAATGATGTGATGGGAATTAATGCCATCCAGTTGCCGAATGTGCAGTGTCATCTGGCTATGGTTTACCAGTGCCACAAAAAATTCTCGCACCAGTTGAGTGTCATAGGTTCCTACCCGCTGAGTAGGAATTTGCAAGCCGTAGCTGAGGTGAGGCCGTCCAGAAAAATCTAGCGCTACCTGAACTAAGGCTTCATCCAGCGGTGCAAGAAAATTACCAAAGCGGACAATACCTTTTCTGTCGCCTAGTGCTTGGTTAAAAGCTTGCCCTAAAGTAATGCCTACATCTTCGTTGGTGTGATGATCGTCAATTTCCCAGTCTCCCTTGGCTTGGACATCTATATCAATCAGCCCGTGGGAGGCAATTTGATGCAACATGTGATCCAAAAACGGAATACCTGTTGCTGCTGTACAAGTTCCTCTACCATCCAGGTTGATGGTGACTTGCACATTAGTTTCACCAGTGGTGCGGTGAACAGTGGCAATGCGAGGGGTTTGGGTTAGGCGATCGTAGTTTGAATTAACTTGGCGATTGGTTGTTTGCATGGGGAGTGGAAAGAGTTAGGAGTTAGGAGTTATGAGTTAGGAATTAAGAACTATGAGTTATGAGTTATAAATTTTTAACTCTTAACTCCTCATTCCTCACTCCTAACTTTCTTACTCCTAACTCCTAACTTTATCGCGTCACATTCCCATAATTTCATATCCTGCATCTACATAGAGAATTTGTCCGGTAATTCCACTGGACAAATCACTACACAAGAAAGCCGCAGCGTTGCCCACTTCTAACTGAGTGACGGTGCGTCGTAGGGGAGCTACTTCTTCTACATGATGAATCATATCTAAAATCCCACCCACTGCTGAAGATGCCAAGGTACGGATGGGGCCTGCGGAGATGGCATTCACGCGAATATTTTGCGGCCCTAGTTCAGCAGCTAGGTAACGCACACTCATTTCTAACCCTGCTTTGGCAACTCCCATAACATTGTAGTTTGGGATTGCTCTGACACCGCCTAAATATGTCAAGGTGACGATACTACCTCCCTCTGTCATCAAAGGTTTGGCTGCACCACTTAACTGCACCAGCGAGTAGGTACTAATTTCTAAAGCGGTGTTGAACCCAGAACGAGAGGTTTGGCTAAAATCTCCACTTAAATCGTCTTTGCTAGCAAAGGCTAGACAATGGATGAGGATATCTAGCTTTCCCCACTGTTCGCGGATTGTCTCAAAGGTAGATTTAATTTGGTCTTCATCTTGGACATTACAGGGAAGAAACAAGCTGGGGTTGAGAGGTTCTACCAACTCCGCAACTTTTTTCTCCATCTTGCCGCGTTCATCCGGCAGGTAGGTAATGCCCAGGTTTGCTCCAGCTTTGTGCAGTTGTTGGGCGATGCCCCAGGCGATCGAGCGGTTATTGGCAATACCTGTAACAAGGGCATTTTTTCCAGTCAGATTTAGCATAAAAATTGTTAATGCGATCGATCATTAGGAGCATACTAGAATCTGAGGCACGTTTAGTCTTTGTTTTATACAGGATTGACAAAAATGAATATTGATAAGGGTGTTTGCTGTGACAAAAATCTTGATTTTTTATAAAGATATTCTCAAGATATCTTTATTTGTTCTTCAAAAAACCTTTTGAATACAGCTATTGGAACTACTTATCAACAATTAGTAGCTGAAAGGATCAAGAATTATGTATCATTGTAAACAAAGAGTTATGAAGAGATTAGTTTGAGTATAGGAAAGTACAGAAAGGTTGACGGTGCTTTATTCATTTTTCGGGTGTATTCTTAGGTAATCAGTTTTTGTTTTTCCGGCATTGGGTAGGGGAAGGGAGATGATCGTGACACAAGATAAAGCCCTAGCAAATGTATTTCGTCAGATGGCGACCGGGGCGTTTCCGCCAGTTGTGGAAACGTTTGAACGCAATAAAACGATCTTTTTTCCTGGCGATCCTGCCGAACGAGTTTATTTTCTTTTGAAAGGTGCTGTTAAACTTTCCAGGGTGTACGAGGCAGGAGAGGAAATAACGGTAGCGTTGCTGCGGGAAAATAGTGTTTTTGGTGTATTGTCATTGCTGACAGGAAATAAGTCGGATCGGTTTTACCATGCGGTTGCATTTACGCCTGCGGAATTACTGTCAGCACCAATTGAACAAGTGGAACAAGCACTCAAGGAAAATCCAGAATTATCAATGTTAATGCTGCGAGGTCTGTCTTCGCGCATTTTACAAACAGAGATGATGATTGAAACTCTTGCCCACCGAGATATGGGTTCTAGGTTGGTGAGTTTTTTGTTAATTCTTTGTCGGGATTTTGGCGTTCCTTGTGCAGATGGGATCACTATTGATTTGAAATTATCTCATCAAGCGATCGCAGAGGCAATTGGTTCAACTCGTGTTACCGTTACTAGGCTATTGGGAGATTTGCGTGAGAAAAAGATGATTTCTATCCACAAAAAGAAGATTACTGTGCATAAACCTGTTACCTTAAGTAGACAGTTCACATAAAAACAATTGGAGAAAGGGGAATAGGCGCGTGTTCTATTTTGAAAAATGACACTAATAGCTAGAGGTAAATCTAAAATTGAATAATTTCAGCTATTGCCAATTTCCACTTCTTTCCAGAGAATACTTAAAAGTAGTAGGCTGTATCTGGAAGGATTTCGGTAGCTAAAGATGACCACCGGATACATCCTCATCGCAGCAATTTTGATTCTGGGAGGCGTAATTGCCACCGTGGGCGATCGCATCGGCACACGAGTTGGCAAAGCCCGCCTCTCACTTTTTAAGCTTCGTCCGAAAAACACCGCGGTACTAGTAACAATTTTTACTGGTGGTTTGATTTCAGCATCAACTTTAGGGATTTTATTCGCTGCTGACGAAGGTTTGCGAAAAGGAGTCTTTGAGTTAGAAGATATTCAAACAGACCTCAGACAGAAACGGGAACAGTTAAAAACCGCAGAAACTCAGAAAAGTCAGGTAGAGGGTGAGCTAAACCAAGCAAGAATTGCCCAAGCAAAGGCACAACAGGACTTGCAGGCAATTAATCAATCCTTGCAGGCGGCAAATGCCAAACAAAGGCAAACACAAGCTCAGTTAAACCGCACCATTAGTCAACAAGCCCAAACTCAAACTCAACTCCAACGCACTCAAGGTCAGCTAGGACAAGTTGTAACTCAATACCAAAAAGCCATAGCTGAATTGCAAAGTGTTTATAACCAGAGAAAGGAACTACAGGCGGCAGTTGAACTATTGAAGACAGAACGTCAAAGACTGTATGCGGAAGCGAAAAAAGCCATTGACGAAGCTAAAACAGCAATTGAAAAACGCGATCGCGAACTTGCTAACCGTCAAGAAGCTATAGAAGCGCGCGATCAAAAAATTTCCCAACTGGATCAACTAATTCAAAAACGGAATGTAGAAGTTGCAGCACGAGAGCAAGTGATTGCCAAGCGGGAATCTCGCCTCAAAGAGTTGGAAGCACAACAGGAGCAACTAGAACAGGAAGTTGCAAGGCTGGAAAAATATTATCAGTCCTACCGCGACCTGCGTCTGGGTAAGCTAGCCTTAGTTCGTGGTCAAGTTCTGTCCGCGGCTGTAATTCGTGTTACCCAACCTGCTGCTGCTCGTCAGGCCGTGATACAACTTTTACAAGAAGCGAATCGCAACGCCAACCTGGAATTAAGTGAGCCTGGTGCAAATCCTGCCAATGTAGAATTACTGCGTGTGACCCAGGATAGAGTTGATCAATTAAGCAAGCAGATTGGCGATGGTAAAGAATACGTCGTGCGAATTTTCTCTGCTGGTAATTACGTCAGGGGAGAAAAGCAGATAGAATTTTTCGCCGATACAGCCCAGAATCAACTGGTTTTTTCGGGAGGCGCGGTGCTAGCCACGACTACTGCTGATTCCAAGACTATGACATCTTATCAGTTACAGCAGCGGCTAGAAATACTGATTTCTGCTTCCCAATTTCGTGCCCGTAATGCCGGAATTGTCGAAAATGTGCAAGTAGAGGGGACTTTTCTGCGTTTTGTCAGCCAATTAAGACAGTATAATCAACTCTTGGAGATCAAAGCGATCGCAGCAGAGGATACTTATACAGCCGGGCCATTGAGAGTAAAATTGGTGGCAATAGTCAACGGAAAAATTATTTTTAGTACTTAAAAAATTATTTGCACGCTGTTATTAGTAAGATTTAAACATATTGAACAACAGCCAGAATAGTTGCTGTAGCTGCATTTTTATTTAGCAGACACTACGCATAGCAAGATCCCTGTAAGGGTACATTTCTAATTTTTAATTTTTAATTTATTATGAATTTCCGCGAATTTTCAGCAACGCAGCCAGTCATATTGGGGTTTGATCCAGGTCGAGATAAGTGTGGTTTAGCGGTGATGGGACTCGATCGGCAACTGTATTATCATCAAGTCGTGCTAGCAAAAGAGGCGATCGCTAGCATCGAGACATTGCGTCAAAAGTTTCCGATCTCTTTGATGGTCATGGGCGACCAAACTACAGCCAAACAGTGGAGACAGAAATTATATCAAGAATTGACAGAACCGTTGAGTATTATTTTAGTGGATGAGCGCTACACAACCTTAGAAGCACGCGATCGCTATTGGCAAATGTTCCCGCCCAAAGGGCTAATCAAGCTATTACCACAGGGTCTACGACAGCCTCCAAGACCCATAGATGACATCGTTGCCATCCTCTTAATCGAAAGATACTTAAATCGCCTCACAGAATCAACACTAAGCAGTCAGGAGTGAGGCATTAGATCATTAACTCCTAACTCCTAACTCCTAACTCCTAACTCCTAACTCCTAACTCCTAACTC
>NZ_JAVRCS010000051.1:0-41401 GCF_034530635.1 Nostoc sp. EspVER01 | reverse complement strand
TACGTGCTATGGCCCTTATTCAATCAGCGCTCTAGCCTCTTTGTCACCCCGTCAGGGAATCAAGATAGAATGGATTCCCAAAAAATAACTACAAAAACAATTTTGGAAACGAGCGATGGCAGGAAGTTTAGCTGTTGGACTGATCTAAAATCTCAACCTATTGAATTTCAAGGGAGTACATATGATGTTGCAATCTATTGTCACAAAAGCCTAACAATTTACTCTCACCTGGATGAGATTGAAGATGTAATTGTCGATAACAACGGCAGTAAAAGCGCATATCAGGCAGATTTCTTAAGTGATAAATACGAATGTAATGCTCAAAGGGAAACCATGATTAAGTCCTGGATTTATAAGCGCAAAGAAAATATTATTAAACAAACTGACTATCAATATACTCCCTACAAATGGTAGAGTTCTAATCGTATTAGCGTTAAAATAGTCACCTAATCCCAAAAAATGCGAGTTGAGTGATTGGAAACCTAAATGCGATCGCACTTGTTACATTCGAGTGATCGCACTACACTCACCAATTGCGATCGCCTTCTATTATCCAACCTCAAGCTGTTGTTTCAGAACCACGGCAGGAAAATCAGCCAAGACTCATAGATAAAGCTGTACATCTTGGTAGCATTGAGTGAAGTACCTGTCAGCAAGGGAGCGAGGGCGATGTACGCAACCGTCACACAACCACTGACTTTTGAAGAGTTTCTTGCCTGGGACGATGGTTCAGGCAGAGAGTTTGAGCTATTGGATGGGATTCCCGTGCCATTATCAGAACCAAATGCAAATCATGAGGATTTGATCCAGCGACTGTGTGCCTACTTAGAAAATCACTGCCAAGAAAATGACCTGCCTTACGTGTCGCGCCAGTCCAAGCAGGTTCGGCTCAAAACAGCATCAGGAGAAAAGGAAAAAAGCCGGAAAGCAGATATTGTCATATTTGCAAGAGTTGAATGGCAGAGGATGAAAACTAGCTCTAGTTCTGCTGCTGCATATATTCCACCACCGGGAATCATTGAGGTCGTTAGCAACAACTGGAAGGACGACTATCTGACAAAACTTGCTGAATATGAGGACTTGGGCGTTTTTGAGTACATCATTGTGGACTATGCTGCTTTTGGTGGCATTCGGTTCATTGGCTCTCCCAAGCAGCCAACGATTACAATCTACCAACTTGAAGATGGAGAGTATTTACCCCCAAAGGTGTTTCGAGGACAGGATCGAATTGATTTTAAATTGTTTCCGAACATTGCCTTAACGGCTGAAAAGATTTTTGCAATGAGTCGCTGATTAGCAACGACGATTTTTAGCTACCACTAACCAACTGCTTTCTGTTTTAGCCTAATGTCGGAGCTGTCAGTTGAACTTCTGGCGGCTCCACATTTTCTATTATTGGAATTTCTAAAGGATTTTCTGACATCACTCAAATTCACACAATATTTTGAGCAGATGCAGCGTGCGATCGCACCCCAAAAAATCCTTACATAATTAAATATGCGACATTGGTGTATGTATTAATACGACACAACAACACGGAAAGCCGATGGCCTCAAGCTAACAAAGACAATGAAAGAGCGATCGCTATTATCACAGCACAAGTATTTCCTGTATAGGAAAATACTTCTCGTGAACCTTGAAGTAGATTTTTTTATTTTACCTAAAAATCTAAGTAAACATACTAATACACTGTAACGGAAATTTGCTTACCCTTAACAAGGGGTTTGAGTAGGGCAATTTATGAATTGCTTCTACTTACTTGTATGCTTAATTGAGATGGTAGCTGGATTTGCGTCGCACTCTACTAGGCTGTGATTAGTTTATTATTCTTAGTTTAATTTAGTTCTAAATCATGATCAAAAACACTATTCTAGATCCTCTAGTAACTGATATTCGGTGTGAAGAAATTTGTCAGATTTTGGGAGAGACTTACAACCAGGAACGCTGGAACGATTGGCGCTGGCAAATGCGGCATCGGTTGACTAAGCTGGAACACTTTCAGAAGTTATTAAGGCTTAGTGCTACCGAAGAACAGGGACTTTTAATTGCACCAGAGAAGTTTGCTGTAGCCGTAACTCCATACTTTGCATCGCTACTTGATCCAGAAGATCCGCTTTGTCCATTACGGTTACAAGTGATACCACGGCAAGAAGAACTAATAGTTAGTTCAGCAGACATGGTAGATCCATGCGGTGAGGATAATGACACTCCAGTACCAGGACTCGTACACCGCTACCCCGATCGCGTGTTGCTGCTTGCCTTAGACAGTTGCGCCGCTTATTGCCGTTACTGCACCCGCTCTCGTTTGGTGAGCCAAGGTGAGATGTACCCAGTAACGCGACGGTTAGATGCGATCGCTGCTTACTTAGAGGAACACACCGAGATCCGTGACGTGCTAATTTCCGGTGGCGATCCTCTATTGATGGCTGATGAACCTTTAGACAATTTGCTTAGGCGGCTGCGTGCCATTAAGCATATTGAATTTATCCGCATTGGTTCTCGTGTGCCGAGTTTCTTACCGCAGCGAATTACACCAGAACTGGTTGCCTTGCTTCGTAAACATCGTGTGTGGCTATCTTTGCACTTTTGTCATGTGCGGGAACTTACCCCAGAAGTCGCACAAGCTTGCGATCGCCTCGCTGATGGCGGGATTCCTTTAGGCAGCCAAACTGTGCTGTTAAAAGGTGTGAATGATTCTGAAAAAGCCCTGAAGAATCTGTTTCACGGTCTTCTCAAACTGCGTGTGCGACCTTATTATCTTTATCAATGCGACCCTGTTGTTGGTACTGGACATCTGCGAACAAGTGTGCAAACTGGGCTTGATTTAATTTCTAAATTGCGTGGTCATACTACTGGCTACGCTGTACCAACCTATGTAATTGATGCCCCTGGTGGTGGTGGCAAAGTCCCAATTCAAGCCGAAACTCTAGTTGCTTATGAGAATGGGACAGCTACAGTGCAAAATTGGGCGGGTAAGACGTACACCTATACAGATCCAGTGGAGTAGACTATGGGGTTATTCATTGGACTATGTTATGACCTGAAGGCGGACTATCTTCAGGCTGGTTTCAGTGCCTCTGAGGTGATGGAGTTTGACGATGAAGAAACTATCATCGGGCTGGAAACTGCACTATTGCAGTTAGGTCATCAGGTTGAACGTGTTGGCAATGGTAGAGAACTTGCTCTGCGTTTGGCAAAAGGCGATCGCTGGGATTTGATTTTCAATATTGCTGAGGGTTTAAAGGGTCGTTCTCGTGAAGCTCAAGTCCCGGCAATCTGCGAATTATTCGCTCAACCTTACACCTTTTCCGATCCGCTTACCTGTGCCCTGACGTTAGACAAAGCACTAGCTAAAAGAGTAGTTCGCGATCGCGGTTTGCCGACAGCTCCCTTTGAGGTCGTAAATACTACCGCAGAAGCAGCAGCTGTGTCGCTGCCAATGCCACTTTTCCTCAAACCTATGGCGGAAGGCAGTTCTAAAGGGGTAACTGGTCGTTCTCTTGTCAAAGAACGCGAGGAACTAGTAAATACTTATCAAGCGTTACACGAACTTTTTCAGCAACCAATACTCGTAGAAACCTTTCTTCCTGGTAGAGAAGTAACAGTAGGCATTGTTGGCAACGGTAGTAACTCACGGGTAGTAGGTGTGATGGAAGTAATTTTTACAGGAAAAGTAGAAGCCTTCGCCTATACTACCCTCAACAAAGATGAGTATCTAGAACGGGTATCTTATCGTTTACTTATAGATCCTGAACCACTGGCAGCACAGGCAAAGCAATTGGCGCTGGATGCTTACCATACTCTTGGTTGCCGTGATGCTGCTCGCGTGGATCTGCGCTGCGATGCTAGTGGTGTATTACAGTTTATGGAGCTTAACCCATTGCCAGGGCTAGATCATATCCGCTCAGACTTGCCAATGATAGGACGTTTGGGTGGTGTGACATACACTGAAATCATTGCTGAAATAGTCGAGTCTGCATGGCAAAGATATAAATGCTGATTGAAGAAGAATTCAGGAGTCAGAATCAAGACGCTCGTGACGTTCGTTCGCGTAGCGTGTCGCAGACAAGTTTTAAATCCCTTACCCTTTTCCCTTTCCCCAGCCCTCCCCTCTGCCCTTTTTTATGCAATATGAAGTTGCTCAAACTAAACTACAGAGGGATGTTAGGTGATACGCTCATCTTATAGTGTGTTAAATACTGTTACCTAACTGTGGAGAATATACTCATGAATTTATTATTTATGCAAACAGCAGCACCAGCTATAGATGCTGGCCCTCATTTTCCTGTTGCTTTTACCTTGGTGTATGTCGTTGGTTTTATTGCTGCTGTCACCATTGGGTCAATAGCTTGGTACAACTCGAAACGCCCCGCAGGTTGGGAAAGCAAAGAACGTCCTGATTTTGTGCCTAAAGTTGATAAAGAAGAAACTCCAGGTCTGGGTGAACCTAAGTAATAAGCAGTGATGAGTGCTGAGTTTAATAATCAAACTTACAGCAGTTTTCATTTTTTATTTTGAACCACATTTTACATTATCCAGAACCCTTGTAGAGACGTAGCACTGCTATGTCTCTACAATTGTCTATTAACTCCGCAAAGAAGTTACATTCATATCGTCGTTCAATCTGCGAATCAGACGGGATAACTCACGAATGATATTCACCGCAATTTCGGGAGTTTCTTCGATCGCATCATATAGTTGCTCTTGCGTCAGTTCTAAAAATTCACAAGGTTCGAGAGTCGTGGCAGTGGCAGATCGAGGTTGAGTATCAAATACTGCCATCTCACCAAAATATTTTCCCTGTTCCACCTCTGCCAACTGTTTATTCCCAATGTGAACTTTAACTCGACCGGAGACGACAATATAGAGCGATCGCCCTTCTTCTCCCTGTCGAAAGATGGTGTAATTAGCTGGGAATGACAATTCGTTCATCACTGAAGTGAGCCGCACAATAAAATCATCCCGCAATTCCTTAAAAATCGGGACTCGCCGGACAAATAATAAACGGTCAACACTGGTTAGCATAATTACAAGTTAAAAATCCAACATTACTGAACATCTCAAAACTGAAGTCAGAGGGCGATTAGTCATATTACCGATGTTGAATGCTAGCCGTCAAGGATATCCGAGCCTTTACCATCTGACAAGGGTTCTCTTCAATCAGAGCGAGCGCATAGAAGTTTCTCAAACAATAGCTCAGTATTCAATACTACTCGTTTTGTGCATTTTGAACTCAGAATTTGGTTTAGGGAAAAGGTTAAAGGTTTTTTCTTTCCCTTTTCCCCTTATGAGTGTCAATGGGTACAAAGCCCAAAACATCTAGTAATTTTGTCAATCACTTCTATTTATCATTTTAAAAAACAAGAGTATTTGCTCTTATTTGGCTGAAAGCCATAATATTGACTTCATGAGCTCCCAAGGTACCTTGCTGAGAAAAAAATCACCAATTTGATTGGAGGCGATGCCTCTAAGAATTGGGTAATTGGCTGATAAATAACGAATATCGATCGGTTGTCGTTAGAAAAACAGTCACAAAATCGCCTAACCTGCCCTCACATCGAGAAGCAGAGAGGACTAAGACAAACAGCATTGAATTACTGTGAGCAACAATTATGGCTTGGCTAATTAGTACATTATTGATTGGAATCTCTGTCGCTTTTGCAACTACCTTTGACGACAACTTATATTTGACGGCTTTCTTCGGGAAGGTCAATCGGAACTTTCGTCCTAAGCATATTGTTATCGGTGAATTTCTGGGATTTACTACCTTAGTATGCGCCAGTCTCCCTGGTTTCTTCGGCGGTCTGCTCATTCCCAGCAGTTGGATTGGTTTACTAGGTTTACTTCCCATCACTATTGGTATCAGTAATCTCATCAGTCGAGAAGAGGAAGGAGAGACAGTGCAAGCTGTGTCAGTTGACTTAAACTCTCCTGTAAAATCTGGACGCCAGAAGAAATCACTATTTGCAACCATCCGCGATCCTCAAACTTACCGTGTTTCTGCTGTCACCATTGCCAATGGAGGAAACAACATTGGAATTTATGTACCGTTGTTTGCCACTAGTAATCTTCCAAGTTTGGGTGTAATTCTGTGTGTTTGCTATTGCACTGTTGGGATGTGGTGCTTACTCTCTTACAACCTGACTCGTAATCCTCTGATGACTCCCGTTTTAACTCGCTACGGTCGCAAAATCTTCCCCTTTGTCTTAATTTACTTGGGACTCTCTATCTTAATTAAAAGTGAAACATATCGACTTTTACCTAGTCTGGCAATGCTTGGGAACTAAGTATGAGGCGATCGCCCCCCTCCAGTGGATGCTCCACGCGATCGCAATTCCTGAATGTAAGCAAACAAATCAGCGATCGGTTCCCATCCAAGTAAAGATTTTTTAATCACTTAAAGTTATCAATATGAATAACAATAATATTTGCTCTTATCAATCAAGTTATCTAAAGTGAAAATAAAGCACATTATCGATGGCTCTTATAAAAGCAAGCCCACCAATAGGAATCAGATTATGAAGGAACTAATGAATCAATCAAACTCTAAAAAATTAACTCAGTGGCTCGTAAAAGCAGTGTTTCTGGTAGTTGTAGCGGGATTTACTCTGCTTATCCAGCCCAGCGCTAAAGCACAAACACTAGCTCCATCCGTACCGACGGAATCTGAACTAGCTCCAGTTGTATCGCCAATGGAGTCTATAACCGCACCAGCAATATCTCCAGTTGTATCGCCAATGGAGCCTGTGACAGCACCAGTAATATCTCCGGTTGTATCGCCAATAGTGTCTGTAGCAGACAACGTTAGACATTTATTACAAACCAATGAATGTGTCGGCTGTAACCTTGCTGGAGCAATGTTAAAGGATGCAAACCTGCAAGCAGCAAACTTGGAAGGTGCTAACTTACAAAATGCAGACTTAGAAAGGGCTAACTTGCAGCAAACAAACTTACAAGGGGCTAACTTTCAAGGAGCAGATTTAGGCAAGGTAAACCTTTGGGGAGCAAACCTGGTGGGAGCAAACCTTTTTGATGCAGACTTAGAGAAAGCCAACCTCTTGGGAGCAAATCTGCAATCCGCTAACCTACAAAACGCAGACTTGGAAAATACAAATCTGACAAATGCAAACATCCAGGGAGCTAACCTGATGGGCGTTGATTTGGACGATGCAATTAGACCGGAAGGATTCGCTATTCAGTAATTAAACTGAAGTTCTCCCTGCGAGTTGAATAAAAAATATCAAAAGCCTGATTCAGCAATGAATACAGGCTTTAATTAATTCGTAATAAACGTAGATACAAAGGGGCTTGCCGCCGGTTAGTACAGAGACGTAGAGAACGCAGAGAGAGGAGAAATAGAGAGGATGTTTAAAAAGTTTTTTTGGTAAGCTAATCAGCATTTAAGTTGCATAATCAGGGCGGGCAAGATGCCCACCCCACAGGATATTGAGAAAATTTTCATCTGCAAATTAGATGAACCTATCCCACTAATAATATCTGTGCTACAAAGCTTAAGCTTATTGAGAACTGAAAACGAAAAATCAAGGTTTTCAAGCACATTTTACGAAAAGAACTAGGGATTTTTACAATAGTGGGATAGGTTCATGTGTTTTAGCTTAACATCAAAGCCTCTTCTCAGAAGGAAAGAGGTTTCGAGAGGGCTTTCTAGGATATTTTGCGACTTTTCAAACATTCTCTTAATGGCAAAATATTTTCAGTCAATCAATTCCAGCAATTCTTTTGTTTTCAAATCAGCTGCTACAGGTTGAGAACATGCAATCTGAGGAGAGATAGAGCAAATCGCCTCTGTGGTTGTTTCAAAACAATTTGATAACCCAATTGTATTTAACAATCCTGTACGTTCTAGTAGTTGTTGGACTTCGGGTTGTAAACCTGTGAGAATTAATCGGCAATTGTGCCGTTCCAAGTCATGATAAATATCTTCTAAGGCTACTAATCCAGTTGTGTCCATATTGGGTACAAATCGCAACCGCAAAATTAAATATTTCACTTCCGGTTCATCGCGGAGGAAAGTAGCAAATCGTTCAGCAGCACCAAAAAACACGGGGCCATCTACCCGATAAACGGCAATTTCCTTACCTAATTCCAAAGGAGTACCAGGGGGAAATACTTCGGTTTCAGGTATTTTAACTAAACTTAAATCGCTCATCCGTTTAATGAACAAGGCTCCAGCTGCAATCAATCCCACTTCGACAGCGAGAACTAAGTCAAACAAGATTGTCACTAGCCAGGTGAGAATCATCACCGCAAAGTCGGAGTAGGTAGCACGCATCAATAAACCAATGGCTTCCCATTCAATCATTCGCAGGCTCACCACCATCAGAATGCCAGCAAGTGCAGCTAAAGGAATCTGTGCTGCTAGGGGTGCTAAAGTTAAAACGATGATGGCTAAGGCAAGACCGTGAATTACTCCAGATAGTCGGGTTTTGCCACCAGAACGGACATTTACAGCAGTCCGAGCGATCGCACCTGTGGCAGGAATGCCACCAAAAAATGGCACAATCATATTAGCCAAACCTTGACCAATTAATTCGCGATCGCTATTATGTTTCTCGCTAACCGTCATGCCATCAGCCACTACCGCCGATAGCAACGATTCAATACTCCCCAGTGCAGCTAAAGCCAAAGCCGGATTAATTAGTTCTCGAATCAAGCCAAAATTATTCCAATGGGGAATACCTTGAGGCATCGGTAAAGATTGGGGAATCGTGCCAATTGTTGGTACATTTAGATGGAAAGAAGAAGCGATCGCAGTTGCTAACACCAGCCCTACTAAAGAACCTGGTATTGTCGTATTAATTCTGGGCCACAAAACATTGGTTGCAATCACCACTACAGCTAAAGCAACCGCCGCCCAATTTAGAGCTTCTACATGAGTTAGACTTTGCCACAGTCCCGGCAAAAAATGTTCGCTACGTGGTAATTTTAAACCAAAGAAATTATTTAACTGACCACAAAAAATAATGACGGCAATACCATTAGTAAAACCTGCCGTCACCGGATAGGGAATAAACTTTACTAACTGTCCAAGTTTGGCAACCCCCAAGGCAATCTGGATAATCCCAGCCATCACCCCAGCAATCCAAACTTTCTCAAGGCCGTACTTGGCGACAATTCCCACCAAAATCACAGCCATTGCACCTGTTGGCCCTGTAATCTGTACTGACGAACCACCAAAAACTGCTGCGACAATTCCCGCCACAATCGCGGTGTAAAGTCCCGCCTTTGGTTCTACACCACTGGCCACCGCAAAGGCTAAAGCTAAAGGCAATGCTACTACTGCTGCTGTTAGTCCTCCCGTGAAATCGCCACGAAGTCCACTAAACAAGCGATTCAAACGTAAAAGCTGTGGTTCTTTGAGGATATTAGATATTGCCATATCGTCATTTTCAATTCTTATACACAATTTGTTGAAGCACACACAAATGTTATTCCATCTTTTCGGTAAATTTCATCAGGGTTGCCGAGAATTCCCTGATTGCATATGGGTTTTGGTTAAAGTTCGCCTATTTGCTGATTAATCAAAACGCAGGCTTACTTGACATAATGGATATATTGTGTATTGTATGGTGTGCGATCGCTACAAAGTTCTTTAGCAGGACGACGGCTGGTAGGTTTAAAGCTCTGCGTGTTTTGGCAGATAAGCTCGAACATGGGGAAGTAAGCAATGGTGAGAGTGGATTTCCACTGGGGTTAAGCACAGTAAAACTGTGGAGCCGAGCTATAAACCATGCAGATAAACATCAGCGAGACTATCAAAATTTACCAATTGAGGAGAAAGAATCTTACAAATGGTTAGCATCGGCAGAAAGTAGTAAGCGATGCTTTGAAGTGGGTGGAGCAAAAATGGTAACTCATATTGGCGACCGCGAATCGGATCTATTTGAGGAATTTGCCACCATACCCAACAAAAATAATCACTCAGTTAGAGTCTAGTATTGCAATCCAACGCCTAACAATTCTTGCTTTGTCCGTAGCCGTGCGAACCTTACAAATGGTTGAAGGACGCGATAATACTCAACTTTCTGCCCAGCTTACCTTTTGTCTTGAACAGCAGCAATGCTTATCTGGGATTCAATCTTCTGTTGAAGGCGATACTAAAAAACTGCAAAATCCTTATCCACGCGGTTGTTTGCCCTGGGCTAATTGGATCATTGCTCGACTTGGTGGATGGTCTGGTTATACTTCTGGTAGACCTCCTGGAATGCCTACTCTTGTTCATGGTTTAAGACAATTTGAATCTATCTTTCTTGGCTGGAAACTCGCTCTGGGTGGACTTGTGTATACACGGTAGGTCGGAGACTGGGAACGAGGACTGGGAACGAGGAATTGGGATCAGGCATTGACTAAATACCAACGTTGTAGCGCCAACCGCTGAATTTCACGCCAAGGAATATTATGTTTTCGGGCTAAGTCTGCACAATCTTCATATTCTGGCTGCACATTTGCAATAACTTTTTCTGATGATCGCCCTTTCCATGCTATTTTGACATGCACTTTGCCATATTCGGTTTCCACTTGTTGAATTTCTCGTTGTAAAATGGCGCGTTGCTGAGTTGTGCGCCGAATGCCTAAAGTTGTAGTTTCGCGGAAGATAACGGCTTCACAATTGAGTAAATTTTCTGGATGACAAATCACAGTCAGCAAAATCCCCGAACGGGACTTTTTCATACCGATCGCTTGGGTAAAAACATCCAGCGCCCCAGCCGCAAACAACGCCTCAAACGTATAGCCAATCGCTTGTGGATTCAAATCATCAATTTGGGTTTCTAGTACCGAGATGGTTTCCAAATTTGAGCTAGTAGCTTCAGAATCACTGAAATTTGACTGTAAACTTGCACTTTCACCCAACCAGAGGCGTAAAATATTGGGAATGGGTAAATTGATGGTTCCTGCTCCCAGCCCTATCTGCTTGATAGCGATCGCAGGTGGTGAACCAAAATCTCTTGCCAAAGTAGTGGCGATCGCGGCTCCTGTTGGTGTTACTAATTCTCTGTCAATGCCATTGCTATAAACTGGACAACCCCGCATTTCCCATAGCTTTAATACCGCTGGGACTGGTACTGCCATCTGACCATGTGCAGCCCGAACAGTGCCGCCACCAGTCGGAAACGCCGAGCAGTAAAGTAGGGGCAATCCTTGCTGATTGCTCTCAATCCCCAACCAATCCAACCCCAGGCAAGTACCCACAATATCTACGATCGCATCTATAGCACCTACCTCATGAAAATGAACTTTTTCAGGTGAAATGCCATGCACCGCCCCTTCTGCCACCGCTAGCTGTCGGAATATCGCCAAACTCCAAGCTTCTGCCCGTGATGGCAACTGAGCTTTGAGAATCATCTGCTCTATTTCGGGCAAATGGCGTGTGTGATGGTGACTGTGTTCGCCATCGTGGTGATGGTGGTGATGGTGATCATCTACTAAATCTACATAGACTTTAGTTGCCTGTTGACCATTCCGTTGGACAAGTTCTGCCCTTAACTGATATTCCTGTTCAATACCCAACCCATTAAGTTTTTCAATTAAATACTCCACAGGAACACCCAAACTTACTAAAGCACCCAGGCACATATCACCAGAAATTCCTGTCGGACATTGAAGATAAGCGATTTTATTCATAGTCATTAGTTATTAGTCATTGGTCATTAGTCATTGGTCATTAGTCATTGGGCATTGGGCATGGAGAAAGGGAAAAGGGTAAGGGGAAAAGGGGAAAGATTAAATTTATTCCTTTTCCCTTTAACCTTTAACCTTTTCCCCTGCTCCCCTGCCCCCTGCCCCCTGCTCCCCCTTTCCCTCCCCAATCTCCAATCCCCGTCCTATGGCAAAAATTTTCCCAGTTCATCCGGATAATCCTCAAACTCGCCGAATAGAGGAAATAAAGTCGGCGCTCTCTAGTGGCGCAGTCATGCTTTACCCTACTGATACAGTCTATGCCATCGGTTGTGATTTGAATGCCAAGTCGGCGGTAGAACGAGTGCGGCAAATTAAACAGCTAGCAAACGATAAACCATTGACATTTTTATGTCCCTCGCTTTCAAATGTGGCAACTTATGCCTTCGTAAGTGACACAGCCTATCGGATTATGAAACGCCTGATTCCAGGGCCATACACGTTTTTGCTCCCAGCTACGAAGTTAGTACCGCGATTGGTGCAAAGCCCCAAGCGAAAAACTACTGGAATTAGAGTACCAAACCATACTGTATGTTTGGAGCTGCTGGCAGCATTGGGCAATCCGATTATTTCAACTTCAGCACATCTGCCAGCAGATGAAGCAGATAATGGCATGATTCGGATAGATCCAGAAATTGTTCAGTCGCGGGTAGAGCTATTCGATCGTTTGGACAAGTTGGTAGACATAATTGTAGACACTGGCGAGGAACCTACTTATGAAGTATCTACCATCTTGGATATGACTGGAGACGAAGCAGCAATTATACGGAGGGGTTTAGGTTGGGAAGCAGCAGCAGCATGGGTATAAAAATTCCACTTCACAGGCGCACCTCTCCGTTTCGGAAATTGTGATAAAAATAACTCCAGTTTTAAAATTGTCATATTTAAAAGCGATGTCTAGGATGGGCTGTTCGGTGAAACAGTGGATATAAGAGGATGGTGGCAAAACTTGGCACAGTAAGGTATTTGACAACTTTAAGAAAATGGCGGGTACTCTTGTGCCAGCGTTGAGATGGTGGCTTGTGAAGAAAACCGACACATTGCCATAACTGTAACTCTTTCGTATTTCCTATAGTTTTGATATATGAGCTTTAAATGTGAGCATTATATACGGCAAGTCTTGATGGATGAATGCCTAAAGATTCACAAGCCTTGGACAGCTTTGATTGCTGTGTCTGCGTTGTAATTACGGTGCAATACTACTGGAAAAGTCATGAAAGCTAACGTCGTCAATCTACCAAACTCTACACCCATTTTTGATAACCACGTTTCAACTGAAGAATTTTCAAATAGCAGCAGCGATCGCTTGATTCAATTGCTGTCTGAGGAAATGCAAGCGCAAGTGAAAGCAACACCCAAGTGTGTAGAAGCTTTAGCAAAACGCATAGCCGTAGAAGTAGAACGCATTTGCGATAAAAGCTCCCGCATTCAAACATCTGGGGAAATCAAGTCCTGGCAGATGACGTTGGGAAGGCATCGGATGCAAAAATGCTTACGTTACTACCAACTAGGTTCCAAACAAGGGCGAGTGGAATTACATAGCAATTTGGGTGCTATGGTTTACCGTCATGTAACTATGTCCGGCTCTGAGTTGGGCTTTGATGCTCGTTACAGCCTGATTGAAGATTTTTTACAAGCATTTTATATCGAAGCAATCAAAGCTTTCCGTAGAGAAAACGAACTACCAGAGAATCACACACCGCGTACTCAGCTGCAATTAGCTGAATACATGGCTTTTACAGAGCAGTATGCCAAACGCCGGATCAATTTACCTGGTGGTGCAAATCAGCAATTGATTATCTTGCGCGCCCAAGGTTTTGCTCGTCGTCAGCCCCAAGAAACGACCGTGGATATTGAAATGGCGGTAGAGTCTGCTAAGGGTGAAGAAGCAGAATCTTACCAGCGCAACTCGGCGGTGCAACAGCTGCGATCGCAAATGATTGCCCAAACTAATTTCGATCCATCTGAAGAATCAGAACGCGATCGCGTCATCGCTGAATTGATGAAATACCTGGAATCTCAAGGTCAATCTGATTGTATGAACTACCTCAGCTTGAAACTTCAAGACCTCTCAGCCCCAGAAATTGACCAAATTCTCGGTTTAACCAGCCGTCAGCGCGATTATCTCCAACAACGCTTTAAATACCACGTAGAAAAGTTTGCCAAACAACACCACTGGCAATTAGTACATCAATGGTTAGGCGCGGGTTTAGAGCAAAAATTGGGTTTATCTTCTCAGCAGTGGGAAATCTTTGTAAATCAACTCACAGAACAGCAACAGCAAATATTACAGTTAAAAACTGCACGGGAGAATGATCTGGCGATCGCCAAAACCATCAAATGCACCCCCAAACAGCTACAAAAGCGCTGGACTCAACTTTTAGAAATAGCATGGTCTATCCGCAACGGTCATACTGAGGCACAAACAGGTTGAAGCTAAGGTGAAATAACTAAAAAACATTATCGAAGCTTATGACTGTGAAGAGGAGCGCGAATTTAGCTTATAGACTAAATACAAAATTTCATTAATTCGTAGCGAATTCTTTGTGTGTCTCTGCGCTTCCCTCTGCGTCCCTACCCTTCGGGAAGGCGTTCGCGTAGCGTCTCGTAGAGAAGCGCCTATGCGTTTAAATTTTACCCCTCAATTCGCCGCAATTTTCCACAAATAACTCTTATCTGAATTTATCTAAATTACTAACTCCTCCCTCATCAAAATTATTAATACATTTGTATTTATTTAGTACAAAAATACCAATATTTTTCGATTTTTCACCCATTAATCCAACTACCTTTAGCCAAAATCAAAAATTCATATTAAGCAACTGAACCTTTTTTACTGCTTCTGTGAAATCCTATAATAAGCAGGACTTTTGGCAGAGGGATTAAAGATGGCTCTGACTCAAGGCGGACGGGCAAATAAGTCTGGGAATATTTTAGAAGCAAATGTAGAAGCAATCTTGCATGGGCATAATTATTTCCAAGTAGGGAACTATGTCCAAAAAGAATTTATACTAAATGCTACTTTATTGCCAAAACGTTATGGGAAAGAAGTTTATATTGGAACTGGAATCTATCATACCTATCTGAAGGTTGATTTTTATGTTGTCGGCTCATCTGCAATGCCATCTGGTTTAATTTTTGAGTGCAAATGGCAAGAAAGCCCCGGTTCAGTTGATGAAAAGTTTCCTTACTTGAACATGAATATTCAGCACTATTACCCAGCACCAACTATCGTAATTTTAGGCGGTGAAGGTATGCGAGAAGGCGCAAGCAAATGGCTTAGAGCAAGGGTTAATGATAACCATAATTTATTAGCAGTTTATAGCTTAGATAGATTCATTGCTTGGGCAAATAAAAATCTTTAAAGGATGTAATTAATAATTCGTTAATAACGCCTCTATTTTTTATATTTGAGTTAATTGAACGCGCTGCTTTAATTTTATAGGTTTCAAAATTGATATCTGTATAAATTTTTTGAATAAATTCACTATCAGAATTGCATACCATAACTTTGACACCACGACTTGCTAACTCTGCACAAGTGTCTCTTAAAAGTTCTTGGTCTTTTTGACTAAAACAATTTTGACTATAAGCAGTGAAATAGCTAGTATCACTGATAGGATGGTAGGGCGGATCAAAAAATACAAAGTCATCACTGCTAGTCGCATGATTTAGGACTTCTGTAAAATCTGCTTGTTTAATTTCTGCATGGGAAAGTGCTTCTGAGGCTGCTTTTAGTAAAACCTCAGCACAAATATTGGGATTGTCATATCTGCCTAATGGCACATTGAACTTACCCTGTGAGTTGACTCGATAAAGACCATTAAAACAAGTCTTATTAAGATAAATTAGACGAGCAGCTTTTTCTATATCAGTACCGATGGAGTTGTTTCTGACACTATAGTAATAATCTTTATCATGTCGGCTTTTATGCTCTTTCAATAGAGAAATTAAATCCTCAACGCGATCTCTAACACAACAATAAGTGTTAATTAACTCGGCATTAATATCAGTTAAAATGGCTGCACTTGGTTGGAGATAGAAAAAAACAGCACCACCACCTAAAAATGGCTCATAGTAATTTTTATAACTCTTGGGAAAATAAGGAATATATTGCTGTATCAACCGACTTTTACCCCCTGCCCACTTCAAAAATGGACGCGGGCTAGTTTCCTTTGAGACTTGAATTACCATTTACTTACAATTTAACTGAAAATAATTATGACTAAATAAAGCCAATATAACCGACAAGCCAAATTTTAGATTAACTGACTAATTTTCCAGCCGCATATATTACAATTGAGTAGATAAAGCATATCAAAACAAACGTAAGTATATAACAAGGCAGTTTACATTCAGATGTTTGACGGATTTTGGGATAACGTCTTTCGCTACCCCCGATACTTAATTACGATCGTCTTAGGCTTGTTTCTGAACACCTTTGCGCCATTAATGCCATTGTTGAAACGCCCTATCACCTTGATCGCTATCTTGGGGTTATTTGTGAGCAGCCTAGTCTTTCTTACTTTCACCCTACGGGCAATGCTGGGCTTGAGTACAATTTAGACTAGCGTTATATCGAGGCTATGCCTTATAGACGGTTGCTTTTAGCCTTGCTCTCGCTAAGTACTGTCTACGCAATTTGCATCTATTTTTGTCGTACAACCTCTGTGATGAGGCGAAATTTTTATGGCTACAAATCGTCGGGTTTCCCGCGTTGCTGAACTGATCAAACGGGAAGTTAGCCAAATGCTACTCAACGGCATTAAGGATGACCGTGTGGGTACTGGAATGGTCAGTGTGACTGATGTTGATGTTTCCGGCGATCTCCAACACGCCAAAATCTACGTCAGCATCTATGGAACAGATGAAGCTAAGGTAGAAACAATGGCAGGCTTAAAGTCGGCCACAGGTTATGTCCGCAGCGAACTTGGGGCGCGGGTACGGCTACGTCGTACACCAGAGGTGATATTTCTCGAAGATCGCTCTATAGAACGCGGTAATAAAGTATTGGCACTACTAAACCAACTTAACCACGATCGCCCGCCAGAAAATCTGGTAGCAGTAGAAGACAGCACTGTTCAAAATGATGAAGAATTCTCCGAATAAGTAACTAAAACAACAATGTAACTTCAGAACAATTAATCTCAGCAAATCCGCCAAACAGTTTACAGACGTGACTAGATCGCGTCTGTTTTAATGTGAACATAACCCAATTCAGCAAGATACTTCTCTTTTTGTAGGCGAAACAAGGTTTAAACATTCTTCCTTGCTAGAAATCCATTCCTTTATGGGTGGAATATTCACTAATTCTGAAATTCTGACTCCTGTTTATGTGTGTCCTGATTACGAATTAGAGAATTACCCGACCCTTTTACAGATGTTTTTTAAAACAAAACTGGATGATATTAGTGCTGAAATTAACTAAGAAATTACAGGCTTACTTAAGAAATTGTTAACAGATGCTATGGTTAGAGCCTTCGTAGTATACTTTGTCCGTTATGTTTTGCAACAGTTTATACCCTAGTGACTGACAAACATTATTGTGTTGTTTACCTTAGATGAATACTCGCAGTTATAGATCCAGGTTTTAAGGTGATTATTTGATATGTAAGCGATCTCGATATAAACTCCTCCCACCAACTAAATTTTGCCTAAATACAGTAACGGCAAGACTTTCAGACTTGTGGCATCAAAGTCATACAGCTACATAAGCAGGTTAAGTTAACTACTTGGAATTTTTTTTGTAAAGCGGATTATTGAAAAATGTCAGGATTCGTTGACTTTCTTAACATTTCTTGAGATAATTTCAGGAGATGTAGCGTCAAAATAAAAATAGTTCCGTATAGCAAACTACAAAATCCTAGCCACAAGTCTAATTTCTGTAATGTTTGTTCCTAATTTTTAACGGGAACACTATCGTAAGTGTTAATTTGTGAGTAAAAAACATGAGTGTGAATACGGTGCCTTCTATCAATTACTACTCTCTAGATGTGATTCAAGACGAAGCACGCCGACTGGTGCAAAAGGGAATGGTTAGCCGACAACAGCCAATATATAGCCTCTGCCAATACATTCCAGCTAGAGAGTGGGTTTGCGTTGAATGTGAATTAGAGAAATGTGACTTTTTGTTGCGCGATCGCATTGGCGACCTAATTGGTCGCGAACAGTGGGACAACGACTAATCAATGTTTGATTTGGAGTTTGGGATTGGGAGTTTGTTTTTGATGTGTGGATGTCACCATCAAAGATTCAACGCTCAATCTGGGGGATAATCTCTAGTTTTGAATGAGCATAGCCCTATACAGAATCTTGCGTTTTTGATTAATACAGAAGCATTTGAGTCTGAACTTATACAACTTTTCTAGTTAAAGAAGGCATCAAAACCATTTGTTCTGTACATATGGTGTCACGGCTTGAGTTTAGTATGTAAATTCTGCGAAGTTCCTACATCGATCCGATAGAAGTGTAGGAACTTCACATTTGACCCGCAATTTATTGCATCCCTTACTTCAGGGAAGCCATTGTCTGCTTGCTGTTAAAAGCCAAAATCAGCCTTGAAAAGTTTGCTAAGTACAGGCATAACCGTCACCAGTTACGACAATACAGAGAACCTCCGCAAGCAACTGGCTCAACTTTCGCAAAATCCAAAATTTTTATAGTATTTTTTCTAAAAAAATCTTGCAAAGCCCAGAAAAATCGGATGAACTACTATCCTACTTGCTCTAAATATTGATTAATGTCTTCAATGATGCGAGTAAGTTCAGCTTCAGTAGTCAAGCGAATGTTGACATTGCGGACAGTCAGCAAAACTTTGGCTGCGAAGGGCGTTGGCCAGATATTAGGATTACAAAAAACTTCTAAAAATACTTCACCCGTATAACGATATTCCAGGGGAGGCTGGGGAGTGACTCTACCACCGCCAGGAGTGGGTTTAGCAGCGATCGCTTTTAGGCGTTCCATCAGTTGATCCGTCGCTGTCTTTAATTCTCGTGCTGCTTGGGGTGAAAAACTGAAGGAGACTGAACCTTCAATTAAGTTCAATGTTAGAGGAATTGAAGACATATTTTTTTTATTAAAACTTCTTGATAAGTACTTATATTACCGGAAGAAGTGGTCTCAATCTCACTCTGATAGTTCCAGGCGTCTTCTTCAAAGACCACTAGTACAGCTTGGCGTAATTCGTTAGTCTGTCAAGATAAGTATCTTGTCCTAGGTAAATAAGTTTGTATTAAGCACTTCAGTGCTTAATACGTAGCAGGTTGTCATCAGTTTGCAATCACAGTATTATCGGGTCGTTCTGTTACCGCCGAATCAGGCTGCGAAGCCGCCATCAATTTTCAGACTCGCACCAGTGACAAAACCGGCTTCCGCGCTGGCGAGATAGGAAACCATATCGGCGACTTCTTCACTCCAACCATAGCGCTGGAGGGCAATCATACTTCTCATGGTATCGGCAAAGGAACCCTCCGCTGGGTTCATGTCGATATCCACCGGGCCGGGTTGGATATTATTTACTGTAATGCCACGAGGTTATCAGGCAGTAAATAACACTTATTAAGCCATCGGTTATTTAGAGTAAATACAGACCACTAATGGTCATCATAATCTCTTTGAATACAATTCGATATGACCTCAGTTGATGTATTAATAACAAAGTTAATTAAAATATTCCTGAAATTAATGCCAAATATACGCGGTTATTTATAAAGCCATTACTAATGCCTATACAACTTGTAGCTATTGTTAGTTAAAAAGAATCTCAACAAATTGATCTAAAGCATAGAGACTATAGAGAGACTTAGCTCTTACTGTGTAAGACTTTGATACACTTCATTTGTGTTTATTGCTATTTTGAGGTCTACATTAGAAGTCATAGAACTTGATGTGATAAATTATCTATGATTTACGATAACCGCGCCGAAGTAAGAAAGGTTTTAATTATTACCTTATTGCTCAACCTGTTTGTAATGGGATTGAAAGTACTTGTGGGCTACTGGACAGGTTCGTTGAGTTTATTAGCTGATGCCTTGCATAGTGTGACAGATAGCGCCAACAACGTTTTAGGATTAATTGCGAGTAAATTTTCTTCTCCACAACCCGATCGCGAGCATCCCTACGGACACAGCAAGTTTGAAGCAATAGGCGCTCTAGGAATTGCCTCGTTTTTAGGAATAGCCTGTTTTGAAATTCTGCAAGGAGCAATCGAACGAATTCTCAAAGGTGGTGGGGAACCGATAAAAATATCGCCACCGGAATTGTGGTTATTACTAATTGTGCTGGGTGTGAATATTTTTGTGGCGTTTTATGAACGTGCCGTGGGTAGGCGGGTAGGTAGCTCAATTCTTATTGCTGATGCGACACATACCATGAGCGATATTTGGGTAACAATCTCTGTAATTGGCGGCTTGGTAGGAGTTTGGCTAGGTTATCAATGGATGGATTTGGTGTTAGCTTTTCCTGTCGCCTTGTTGGTATTTTGGAGTGGCTGGTCAGTTTTAAAAGAGAATTTGCCTTGGCTTGTAGATCGAATGGCGATCGCACCAGAAGCAATACACGCGATCGCTACTTCTGTTCCAGGTGTAATTAACTGTCATGCGATCGCTTCTCGTGGTGTTCTTGGTCGTCAAGTATTTATTGAAATGCATTTAATAGTGGATGCATCAGACGTAGAAACCGCCCACCACATCACCGAAGAAGTAGAAAGCCGATTAGAAGAACGATTTCGTCCAGTGAGAATTTTAATTCACGTTGAGCCACCAGCATATAAGTCTGAGCAAATTAGCTTTGAAGCTGAAACAAAGTAGTCTCAGCAACTCTAAATCACACCCTATATATACTGGTTCCCTTTAAAAAGGCTTGCTTTAATTCCCTCATTAAAAAGGAGAGTTAGGGGGGATCAAGCCTGAACCTAAGTATATTGTGTTATTACCAACATTTTTCCAAGCCAATACCTTACCAAAGGTGATGTTTTATAACCTTGATTTCTTCGTTTCAAAAATATGATAAGGAAAATAACAAATAACGATCGACAAATAAATACATCTTTGTGTTAATTCTTACAAGAAGCAACCAATTCTGAGACGATCGCAACTAGTTCTCCGGGATCGACTGGTTTAGGTACATGAGTCTGAAAACCCGCTTCCAAAGCACGGCTACGATACTCGCTATCACCATAAGCAGTTAAAGCGATCGCGGGAAGTTTTGCATAAATATCAGGCTTCAATGCTCGGATCTTGCGGATGAGGGTGTAGCCATCTTCATCAGGCATCGCAATATCACAAATCAAGATATCTGGTTGCAACTCAGGTAATACTTTCAATGCTACCGCTGCCGATGCAACTGCCATAATGGTGGCTCCATCAGCTTCCAACACAGTAGTAATGTAAAAGCGGCTATCATCATCATCATCAACTACAAGGATGTTTAAGCCAGCAAGGGGAAGAGCAGGTTCCATAACATCTCCATTAATGTTGATCGAATGAAATGTATTTCTAATTTTGAGCTGCTTATTTTTTCTCTGTCACCATACCATTGGTAATTTTACTGCGATCGCGCCGATTTTCCTAGAAAATAACTCAATTTGTCTTGTCACCATCCAATTGATGCTTAATTATTCACTGGCATTTATAATTATCGACTGGATAAAATTATGTTAGTGTTGAAATTCCTTTACATTAAAAAATTAACTTTAACGAATAGTTTAAGTTAAAAAATAATGTTACTAGCTACTGACTGCTTTATTACTAACAGGTTTGGATTTTGATAGAGCTTGAAAAAAGTCAAAAAAATAGACAATACCGAGTCTTAAAACGAGTCAGGTCGGCATTGTCATTTTAAAATCAATACAGTTCAGATAAGCACAAAACCCAGATGTAGAGACGCTATTTATCGCGTCTTGAAAGACCAATTATCTACACCAATAACCCTTAACTCCAGCTTATCGAAACGGAGCCGAAGACGCTCCAGATCCAGTCAGGAATTAGGAGTCAGAAGTAATATACTTGACTATTAACTTGCAAACTGCTGTATGCAAATCTAAACTCCTGGAATTAATCTGAAGCATAGCAAAAAGTAATGAGCTTTTAGTTAAGTCAACTCAAAACTTGATTACTCCCATTCAATGGTTCCAGGTGGCTTAGAGGTGATGTCATAAACCACCCGATTCACCCCTTTTACCTCATTCACAATTCGAGTAGAAATCACTTCCAGGACATCATAAGGCACTCTCGCCCAATCAGCAGTCATGCCATCTTCACTGGTGACAATCCTCAAAACAATGGGGTAAGCGTAGGTACGTTGATCTCCCATAACGCCAACACTACGAATTGGCAGCAATACAGCAAATGCTTGCCAGAAATCATGATACATACCGCGTTGGTTAATTTCTTGCCGCACAATCAAATCAGCATCGCGCAAAATATTTAACCGCTCAGATGTAACTTCCCCCAGAATCCTAATTGCTAAACCAGGCCCAGGAAAAGGTTGCCGTTGAACAATTTCTTCTGGTAAACCAATAGAACGTCCAAGTTTGCGGACTTCATCTTTAAATAGTTTCCGCAGTGGTTCAACCAATTTAAATCTTAGGTCTTTGGGCAAACCGCCAACATTGTGATGACTCTTAATTTTTACCGCTACCCGCTCACCACTTTGGGGATCAACGTTGGTGTCAGCAGATTCAATCACATCTGGATAAAGAGTTCCTTGAGCTAGATAGTCAAAGTGACCGAGGCGCTTGGATGTTTCCTCAAATACACTGATAAATTCGTGTCCGATGCGGCGGCGTTTTTCTTCAGGATCGGTGATCCCAGCAACTTTAGCTAAAAAGCGATCGCGGGCGTTAACATATTCAACAGGAATGTGAAACTGTTCTTGAAACAGCTTTACCAATCGCTCTGGCTCATATTTTCGCATAAAGCCTTGATCGATAAACACGCAAGTCAGTTGCTCGCCAATTGCTTTATACAGTAAGAAAGCCAGGGTAGAAGAATCCACTCCCCCAGACAGCGCCAACAGCACCCGCTTATCGCCAACTCTGGCGCGAATTTCTCGAATTGCTTCTTCAACAAAAGCTGCTGTTGTCCAAGTGGGTTCACAATCGCAGATATGGTAGACAAAATTACGGATTAATGCTATGCCACCAACAGAATGCACCACCTCTGGATGGAACTGAACGCCGTAAAGTTTCTTTTCGTGGTCAGCAATAGCAGCACAGGGAGTATTTTCTGTATGTGCCAGCAATTCAAACCCCGATGGCATTTGGGTAACTGAGTCTCCATGACTCATCCACATGGTAGTGCCATCTTCGACATTAGTAAGCAAATCTGTGGGATCGTCAATATATAATGAAGCTTTGCCGTATTCACCTCGATCGGCCTTTGCCACTTCCCCACCGAGTTGGTTTACCATCAACTGCATCCCATAGCAAACACCCAAGATGGGTATTCCCAAATTCCAAATTTCTGGGTCACAATGGGGAGCGTTATCACCATAAACTGAACTTGGACCACCTGAGAGGATGATTCCCTTGGGATTGAGTTGGCGCAAATGTTCAGAAGTAGTGCGATAGGATAAAACTTCGGAGTATACTTGAGTTTCGCGGATGCGACGGGCAATCAGCTCAGAATATTGAGAGCCAAAATCCAGAATTACAATTAATTGGCGATCAAGTCTCCCAAAATTTTCCAATGTTTGGGGCGCTTGTTCTGTTGGTAGAGTCACCGCTGTATTCATGACGGAAGTGTTATATCTGTTAAGGATAAATAGATGCTTTGTGGTCTATGGTGATGCTATTATCCAGCCTGGATAGGCTGATAATGGTATAAAAAGCCTTGACAAACGCTAGTTTACGTGCATTTGTCAAACCCCGGAGTTGGAGATGGTATTAAAACGATAAATCTACCCTAGAGTGGTTACTTAAAGGATTATTTTTTTGGATTGTTTACGATTATTCATAATAAATTAACATAATTTTCCCATCAACAGACCAGCAGTTTTACTCTTCACGATAATTTTGCGATCGCGATCAAAGAGAATCGAGCCACAAACTGTTACTTTTGTGCCGCTTTCGCTATGACTTTGGATGTATTCTTGGGCACGAACATCGATAGTTTCGGCGATCGCACTGTAAACTTTATTTACCCAATTACTATCAGTTGCAGCATCTAGGGATTTTAGGTGTGTTAGTGCTGCTTCAGCAGTTGCACTGTTAAATACAGCTTGGATATCAGGTGATTTTAAACCTGCGATCGCACAGTGAGATGCTAAAATTTCCCGCCGTCCATCAGCCAAGTAGTGATGGGTGTGGAAAATCCCGCCAGCCAACTTCATCAGCTTCCCGTGATAGCCAAATAATAAAATTTCTTTGACACCCAGCACATCAGCTTCTACTAACATTGGGCCAAGCCAGTTAGCAGTTTTGACCAATTGTTCGGGATTAATCCCTAGTTTACGCGCCAAATCTAGGCCATTCTCCCCAATACAAAATACTAAACTCTCAAAACGACTGGCTTTATTTTGTAATTCCGCCCGAAAAACCGCAAGCTGATCTGGTGTACTTAAAGGTTGAGAAATACCAGTTGTGCCTAAAAGGGAAAGTCCTTCAACCACACCAAAGGCAGAATTTGAAGTCCGAACAGCAAGCGATCGCCCTTCAGGTAAAATAATCGTCACCGTGATTTTTTCCCCAGGTGCTAACATTCGTTGCAAATTCTCTTGTAACAGCCTTTGAGCATAAGCATAAATAGCCGGCTTGTCATCAGCGTTTAATTGCCTACCAATTCCTTCTCCACCTTTAATAATTACTGCATCATCACCCTGTTCGCGCCATTCCACCAATGCCCAAATCGGTGTATCTTTAGTCAAATCAAGATTATCGCCGGGATCGCTACGAGCGATCGCTAAAGCTGTATTCTCAGATAGTCCCGCTACCTGTTCAATGGGGATTTCTGCAATTTGAGCGGGTTCAATCAAATCTATAGATGCTAAAGTTAGGGGTTTGCGATCGTGTAACCAGTGTAAAGCTGCAACAGAAGCAGCGCAGGCAAAGACAGGAAGTGTGTATCCAGAACGGGACATTTTGTAAATTTAAAAGTCAAAATAATTCTTCAACCTACGCTAACACCAAAATACTTTCCATTTCACTATCTGCAAACTGGCTGATTATACCAAAGTTATCTCGCAGGATTTGGACAATTTTATAAGTTGGGCTGTTGCCAATACGGAGATAGATAAATTTGGGTGGATGACCATAGAGAAGACTGCGCTGATGAAAATCAGAATCTTTGGAAGCAATTACAAAATCGTTTGCTTTAGCGTACTCCCAGATAACCACATCATCGGTGTTGATTAACCCTAAAGTTTTAACGTGTATTGAATTAGGATACAAATCTACAATCTGTGAAATAATCCGATCGGACAAATTTTCGTCTAGAAGGAGTTTCACAGGGATACCACAAATAACTTCTTCTCACGATCAGCAGCAAAAGCTAGACACGCTTTGATATCTTCAGAAGTTAATTCCGAAAAATCCTCTAGGATTTCTGCTTCAGTCATTCCACCAGCAAGATACTCCAAAATATCATAAACAGTGATTCGCATTCCCCGGATACAGGGTTTACCACTGCGTTTTCCAGGTTCAAGCGTAATAATGTCGTGGGAATTCATAAATTTAGTCAAGATATTTGTTTAATCAATGCGAACAGGAAGTAATAGTATAATTGCATCCAGAAAGCTTATGGAATCCTTAGTTAATGCTTCCTGGTAATGGCGATCTAATCTCTGATACTGTAACCTTACTTGTTCAATATCCATCTCAATTCCATTCACCAACAACAGTAATATATATGTACAATTCACTGAACCAACATTGGGCTTGAAATAATGTTACAGTAGTACTATAAATTGTAGCACAAATTAAAAAATATCAACAATTGAAATATAGCAGTTCTTGATTATATGAGAACACCAAAGTCCTTACTGTGAAATAATTTCAGCATTTTTCTGTATCTTACTTAACTGCACACGAATAATATACTTTCCCTAAAAACTCCAGGTTTCAGAATGGACAGGGTTTAACTGCCCAATCCGTCCATAATATCCCGAATAATAATACTCCCGTTGCGTCACCGATAACGCAGCGTTAGCGAATCGTCGAGTGTCACACCCTCTCGTAGACATCGCTTCATCAACAATCTCAAAGTTAGCCTTGCTGTAAAATTACGAATTAGTAATTAGTTAAACACCCACTTCTGATAATAGAGCTTCCATAGCTTCCCAAGAAATTCCTTGTTGAATATAACGGGGTGCTTCAGGATTGTAAGGACTGGCTACTCGGTCAATGTTGAGGATGTTTGCCCCATCTGGTATGACTGGTACATCTGCATCAAATGCTGTAGGGTGCATTAAAGAACTGGAAAAGCCTTTGAAAATAGCAATTGTATCTTCCTCATCAGCAATTTCCACCGTTACAATTAGGACTTCTTTGGTGCGTTTAGCGGTGTATTGTTCCAGTCGCTTACCAATGGAATTCATTGTTTTTAGAGTAGGGGTATGGTGGCGCAACGATGGTTACTGTGGTGTGGCTGAACGCCCCTGTTTGCCTAGCTTAATCAAAACAAAATAGCTCAAGTAAAGCACATAAATTACTAAACTAGTTATGCCAAGAAAACCTAAGAACTCAGCCTTGCTGTTAGCATGAAAATATTCTTTGAATAGTAACGGAGCCTCGAACCAGACACGACAATAGGGAGTCTTAAGCATATTGCCAGAAAAAGCACAACCCAAAAAAGGTATAAATGCTAGTGCGCCCAAAAAACAATAAACAGTTGTCGCCCAGCGCCAAGAGGTAAAAATCAATTTTAAAGAACCACTGGTTTGATACTCAATTTCATCGTTGATATCCACCCAGAACCACAATGAAATCGGGATCAAAATCTGAGCTATCAATCCAGATATAAAGCTAACTGGATACTGGGCAATCATTAAGTAAATTGTGATTGCTACCAGGCTTGATACTCGCCAGTATATAGCCAATAAGCGTTGTATGCCTTCTGCTTTTTGTACAAATGCCCAAATCAGAAGAATTAGCGGAATAATTACCAGGAATAATACTGCCAGTCGGTAATCAATCCAGACGAAAGGTCGAAACCAAATATCATAGTCCATATTTTTTCTCAAACAATAGATAAAGAAGAAGTCAGGAGTCCAAATATTAAATTAAGTAGTATTTTATACCACTAACTTGTCATAGACTGCTAAATAAACCAGGGCTATTAAACCCTTTTATTCAGGAGTCAGTCGGACTCCAATTCATCCTGAATTCTTCTTGATAATAGTTTATTGAACCTCGTATGACTAGAAGTCACGAGTATTACAAAAAATTTATAGGGGCGTACAGATGTACGCCCCTAGTGTCAATTAATTGGTTGTTTAATTTATGAAAATCGCAACTTATGCCTTTGGAAGAAGTCTATTGATTGAAATAAGGAATTTATTTTTTGTTTTCACGAGTAAAATTGTTAGCTCTAAATAAACGCTTGGAAGTGAAGGACATTGGTGAGTTCCTGCGTCCTCCACTCTAGGCGTCTTCTTTAGTCAATGCTGGTTTTTGCTGACCAAACAACAGAAAATCCAGTTGCCTCAATTTCTAGTCGTCATAAACCCGGCATTCAATTGCATCTGGGTTGTCATCACAATACTGTTCTAGAGAATTTTTTGGCTTGCTTTGGCGTTTATGGGAAGCTTCGGCTTGCAATTCTTCTACTGCATCCCAAGCAGCAGCACACTCTGGTGAGTTGCTACCGTTAATATCACAGACAGTACGCGCTTGTTCCACTTCTTCTTGGATTTTCTCTTGGATGTCGCCTTTTGCTGTTTCTTGGATGTTGGTCATTAGCTTTAGTCTCGTTGTGTGTTGTTAATACTAGTATAGAAAATGTTCAGAAATGGCAGTTTTTCGCTTGATTACTAACCATTCTAACCATTTAGTCGATCATAAGTTAGTGTTTTAGTCTATTGATTTATAACCTATACAGCAAGATACCGTATCTATAATACATTTACCTTTATTTTTTAAGATTTTGTGGAATTAGTACCATAGATAAATAATCATACAATATATTTAGATGCCTATATTAGGGAATGACAACCCCAACTTCTTGGGATGGAGGAGACAAAGGGCTGGCATCAATTCTTGTAAGATGCAATTCTTCCCAAAATAAAAAGTCAAAATCTACTAGCCTAAAAAGAGAAAGAAGCTCAAAACTCATGGCAGACCAAATGCAGTGGGCAAATGCCCTATCAACCCGTCATTCTCTGGAAGCCGCTGTTACAGATGTGGTGGAACGAGCTGTTTCATCGTTAACAGCACCTGCGGATTTAGGACTGGTATTCATTTCGTCTGCTTTTACGAGTGAGTATTCCCGACTATTACCCTTGTTAGCTGAAAAACTTTCTGTGCCTGTGCTAATTGGCTGTAGTGGTGGTGGTGTAATTGGGACGACAGTTAGCGGAGAAACGCAAGAACTGGAGTCTGAACCAGCTATTAGCTTGACTTTAGCACACCTTCCAGGAGTGAAAATTCAAGTTTTTCATATTGTTGCTGAAGAATTACCTGACTTAGATAGTTCACCAGATGCTTGGCTTGATTTGATCGGTGTCCCACCATCACCGACACCGCAGTTCATCTTGCTGTCTAGTTCTTTCGCCTCTGGAATCAACGATTTGTTGCAGGGGCTGGATTTTGCTTATCCAGGATCGGCGATCGTGGGGGGACAGGCTAGTGGTGGAGGTATGGGTGGTCGTGTTGCCCTTTTTTGTAACGATACTAACGGTGAGGAACAGCAAAACTTATATCGCGAGGGCACTGTTGGTATAGCTTTGACTGGCAATATTGTTTTGGAAACGATTGTCGCCCAAGGATGCCGACCAATTGGCAAGCCATTGCAAGTTACAAAAGCCGATCGCAACATCATTTTAGAGTTAGATGAGAAAGTACCTTTAGTGGTATTGCGAGATTTGATTGCTAGTCTCAGCGAAGAAGAACGGATTTTAGCACAGCATTCTCTGTTTGTTGGTGTGGCAATGGATGAGTTTAAGCTGGCTTTGCAGCAAGGAGACTTTTTAATTCGTGGTATTCTTGGGGTCGATCCAAATGCTGGGGCGATCGCAATTGGCGATCGCGTCCGTCCAGGACAAAGGCTACAATTCCACCTCCGCGATGCCCAAGCCTCTGCTGAAGACCTAGAATTACTCCTCCAAAGTTATCAACACCAACGAGAATCTGAACCCTCTGCTGTAGCTGCTTTAATGTTCTCCTGTCTGGGACGAGGTGAAGGACTTTATGGTAAACCCAACTTTGATTCTGAACTATTTCAGCGCTACCTTAAAGATATTCCTGTAGGTGGCTTTTTCTGTGGCGGTGAAATCGGCCCTGTTGGTGGCAGAACCTTCTTACACGCCTACACTTCAGCATTTGGAATTTGTCGCCAAAATCAGTAATGAGTAATGAGTGATGAGTAATGAGTAATGAGTAATGAGTAATGAGTATTGAATCACCTTCTAACTCCTAACTCCTAACTCTTATTCAGCAAAAGTGTACTGTTATTATCAATCATGGTCAAATTTCCAGCAGTGGCGATCGCTGAGTTAGACTGTGATGCACTATATGTCTGAATATAGCGCCGCACTTCTGGGGGAAAATGAGGATAATCTAACACTGCATCCCCATCGGCAATAGTTGCCCAGAAATCGCGCAAACCAGGAGCTATTTTTTTTGCCTGTGATAACGGTAAGTTTAATGGAGAGTGAGTTAGCAGCTTGATTAGGAAAGGGAAAGAGCGATCGCCCATCCACTGCCGTGATGACTGTTGCAAGTTGGGGAACTCAGGCACTGACTCTACGCGATGGGATAAAATTTGCAACGATTCTTTACCTTGGTTATCCCGATGAAACTCTAGCACTCGATAAGGGTGAGGATAGCTCACTAATGAACCAGTGGTAATATCATATACCCCATCTGAGTAAGCAATATCCTGGACGTGCAAATGCCCCGTAAATACTAACTTAACTCCGTAGCGCCTCAGCAGCTGCAATAGTTCTGCTGAATTGGACAACATATAACGATTTGCCAGTGGATGGTTCGATTGATTAGGCAAATGTTCCACTACATTATGATGCACCATCACCAAAACTAATTCATCAACAGATGCCGCCAGCACCTCTTCTAACCACCGTAGCTGTTTGGCATCTAAAGATCCCACTTGCTCACCCTGGTCATTAAAGGAGTTAGAATTCAGTCCAATCAGCTTAACTCCAGGCAATAACTGACGAATGTAGTAAATCTGCTGTGGATCGTCATAGCCAAACTTCGTGTAATAGTAGGGAAAATCTGCAAAAGCAATTGATTGCCGATCGGCCAACAGCACAGGAACGTCATGATTGCCAGGAACAACATAGACAGGAAAAGGTAGCTGGGCTAAACATTGTTGCAACCAGGCGTGATTCTCTGGTTCGCCGTGCTGGGTTAAATCTCCTGGCAACAACAAGAAATCTAAATCGAGTTGTGTTAAATGTTCTAGTACACTTTTAAATGCTGAGATACTTACTTCTACCAGATGAAAGCGGCTAGGATGATCCCAGATTGTGTGAGGAAGTGCCAGGTGTAAGTCGCTGACTACCGCAAAGCGAAAATTGAGAGTCATTGATTTATGAAAATGTTAAAAGCAGGGGTTAAAATAAGCCTTTTCCCAAAAGTATAACGCTTGCTTTGTTTCCGTGCGTAGGAGTGCGTCTAATTAACATTTGTATACAGAAAGCATCGATTATACACTATGGTGACAATTGATTTAAGGGTTAATCATAAGCATTTAATTTCCAAAAATTATCGGAAATTTGATTGCTAAAAATTATTAATTAATGCTCGAATAATTGGGCGATCGCTGCTATCTGTAACTGAATAAATAATGAATGGGTAATAATTCAATAGTGTTAGCGGCACAAAATGCGATGTCTACGATGGTCACTGAGCTTGCCGAAGTGTGGTCACTGAGCTTGCTGAAGTGCGGGCTATTCGGCGTCGCATATCTCATCGTAGACATCACTTTGTTTTCTGCTACTCCCCTTTTCGATAAAATAACTGAGTAGATCGGCAAAGAACAGGTTCAGAATCATGGCTCAAGCTAGTATTGGGATTATAGGTGGTAGCGGTCTTTACAAAATGGATGCCCTCAAAGATGTTGAAGAGGTGCGAATTGAGACTCCTTTTGGTTCACCATCTGATGCTTTGATTCTGGGGACTTTGGATGGTACACGGGTAGCCTTTTTAGCGCGTCATGGCCGCAATCACACGCTTCTACCGTCTGAGTTACCGTTTCGCGCTAATATCTATGCGATGAAGCAATTGGGTGTGAAGTATTTAATTTCAGCTAGTGCTGTGGGTTCCTTGAAAGCAGAGGCGAAACCACTTGATATGGTGGTGCCAGATCAGTTTATTGATAGAACAAAAAATCGGATTTCAACGTTTTTCGGTGAGGGAATTGTGGCTCACATTGCCTTTGGCGATCCGATTTGTAAGAATTTGGCGGTTGTATTGGCAGATGCGATCGCATCTCTCAATTTACCAGAAGTTACTCTCCATCGCGGCGGCACTTATGTGTGCATGGAAGGGCCAGCTTTTTCCACTAAGGCAGAATCGAATCTTTATCGCAGTTGGGGTGCAACAATCATTGGGATGACGAATTTACCAGAGGCGAAGTTGGCAAGGGAAGCGGAAATTGCATACTCAACTTTAGCGCTGGTGACAGATTATGATTGTTGGCATCCAGACCATGACAGTGTGACAGTGGAGATGGTGATTGGCAATTTGCTGCGGAATGCTGTGAATGCTCAAAAGGTGATTCAAGAAACTGTGCGACGCTTGAGTGAAAATCCGCCAACCAGTGAGGCGCATTCGGCGTTGCAGTATGCGATTTTGACTCAGTTGGATAAAGCACCCGCAGCGACGAAGGAAAAGTTAGGGTTATTGTTGCAGAAGTATTTGTAGCTTATATAGCAACAGACAGGTAGCTTAGGACAGCAATAAAATCACAAAGTACGCTGTTGAAGACGCGTTTCCCGCAAACTGTCCTAACGGCTTTGGCGACTGCTATACTGAGCTAATCCCCTCCTCCGTTAGTGTTTGCGCCGTGCGTACCATCAGGCTAGACTTACCCATTTGGCGCGGCGTGAGAACATAAGCGAATATTGCTGACCGACATAAACCGAGCAATTCCTCATCAGCTTGACGAGGAATATAAATGCCACCGCCAGCCTGTACCGTCCCCCCCACGGTGTAAATGGTTGGATTAGCCACGCAGATGCTCCCGGAAATAATCGGTGTAAAGTTGACAACGGGGAAACACTACACGCCCTTCCCGGCGCACTAAACCTGCACCCCGCAAGCGGAAAAAGATGCGCTCATCTTCACAGGTATTCTGGTGAATTACTTGGAACATACCCTGAACCAACTCCTGTTTATTATGCAGCCGGAAAAGGTGGTTACGCAGATGATTGCCAAAGGGGCCATTATCTGCGATCGCATTGGCAAATAATTCGGTAGGATAGAGGCGATCGCTAGCAACTGAGTAAAGTGCAAGCCTTACTAAATAAGGATGTCCACCTAGTAACGCTATTAATTGCTTTTCTTCGCTAGCGTTGAAAGGTGAACCATGACGGCGGTTTAAATCAGCAACCTGTGCTGCTGTAAAGTCTTCTAAATCAATTACTAGCCCAACATTAAAAGGGGATTGGTTGAGATTATCAATTAGCTGATAGGGTTCGGTGGAAGTAACCAGCGCTAAATCCAGTTGCTTCCAAATAGGATTAGTGGCGCGGCTATTATGCCAGCTTCGCAGCATTCCAAAGAAATCAGAGCGGAAATCTGTATCAAAGACCCTTTCAACTTCATCCATCGCTAAGACAATGGGGTTGCCAAACTCCTTAAGCAAGTAGCGGCCGACGTAGCGAGTACAACGCTGACTATTGCCCAAAGGCATATTCCAATACTCATCAACTTTGTCTGTCATTTCCAGTTCATCGGTTAACCAAGTACAGAACTGGCGAAAGAAAAGGTCAGCATTAGTTAAGGCGGCTTTATCAAACAATTGGAAATCCAGCAAAGCAACCCGCTTAAGAGCATTCACAGCAGTATGAATCGTGCGGATTAACAAGGAACTTTTGCCCATTTGCCGGGGGCCTTTAATTGTAATTGTCACACCCTGCCGCTCAATAGTCTCTAAGGTAAGTGCATCAGATGAGCGTTCCACGTAAAAAGCAGATTGCGATTCCATTGTTCCTTCCGGCATTTCCAGCGAGAAAGGCTGTGCTGAAGGAAAGGGATGAGGTAGAGGTGACGGCTGACTCATCTGGAGTAAATCTGCTTTCGATTTTTCTTCACTAATCGCCAATGCACCGCCAGAGACAGCTTGCAACAACTCTGCAATTAGGCGCGGCGTATCTTCTGCATCTTTCCAGAACGCCCAGTTAATCCCATTTAAGTAAGCACTCAAGGGATACAAGAACGGTTCTTGATACGCCAGACGCACCGGGAGAATTATCGGGCGTCCTGATTGTGATTTTGCCAAGTGATGTGCTGTCTCGATTTCTGCTACCACCATCTCGCTGCTGGTTGACAAGCCTGAAAGAAAAGTAATCAAAAAATCAGCTTGGCGGATTTCTGCTTCAATACATTCAGCCCAGCGCGTGCCAACGGACATGGTTTGGTCGATAAAGACTTTGTGCTGCTGCGATAGCGCCTGGAAGACTTGCAGCGCTACTGGTTCATCAGGGCTAGCATTACGCTTGTAGCTGATGAAGATGCGTTTAGTCTGTGAGTTTAACATTACTATTAACCTTGTCTTCCTTCAGCTTTTTGAGTGGAAAAGCTTTTCTAGTTGCGAGTCAATCTTGTACAGAAGTTGGATAATTCTGTACTTCGTCATCCAAGGGCGATTTTTGCCTATTTTGAGGATTAGCTGAACAAATTAGGATTTTATTCACAGCGCTATCAATTAGTTACACTCTACTACAGCGCAGTTGCAGGCAATTACCGACAGCACAAAAAAATCGTTCACGCAGCTAAAAGGCTCATTAATGGAGTTCAAAGGCTCATTAGAGATATGAAAATAATGTAGAGACGTAGCACTGCTACGTCTCTACAAAGGTTCTGGATAACGCATATTTAATTTCTAGAGATACAGCACTTCCGGCAGCTATGAGGTACATCCTCAAAGCTGAAAGCTATGATAGAAAAGGGCAAAAAGAAAAACTGTACTGTATTGCATAATAGCTATCAGTGCTTTAACCCAAGTTTTTCTAGTCCTCTTCTAGAGGACTTGCACCATTAGACAGGGAATAGAATTCCCTGGCTGGCTGGCGGTCTGTATTGCATAATAGCTGGAAGTGCTGTATCTATAGAATAGAATTCAAGGGAATTAAACCCCAACACAGTTCAGTTAAGAATAGTAGGTTGGGTTGAGCTTAAGCGTTACCCAACAAAGCCTTGATAATGTTGGGTTTCGTTCCTCAACCCAACCTACGCCTACGCCAGTTTTAGTTTTGAGCCTTAAGTGAACCGTATTGAATTAAACCCCATCTCAAACCAAAACAAAGCCTGCATAGACAGGCTTTGCTTAGTAGCACCAGACTATAAGTCTGTGAGTGCTTTGATATTTTTGCAAAAGATTGAAAGACTAATTTCAATCAATGTTTCTGACTGCTCCCTTCACTGCATCGCCTGCATCTTCGGCTGTGCGCTTAACATTTTTACCAGCATCTTCAGCCCCACGCTGAACATTTTTCGTCACGTCTTCGGCAGCATTCTGGGTATTACCCTTGATATTTTCAATTCCTCGCTGAGTCCCCTTTACAAGCCCTTCGCGCAATTCATCAGCGGAACTGCCGATATCTTCACCCAGGTTTTTTACTCTTTCACCAAGAGGTGTCCCTTGCTGAAGATTCCGGCCATATTGCTCTCGACTGTCAACTGACTTCTGCTCAATATTCTTTTGAGCATTTTTCACTAATGCCTTAGCTCTGTCATTAGCTGCCTTTTCATCTATCGCTCTAGGATCTACATCACTAAAGTTATTCATCCCACCAGCAGGAGAATTCAAAGGATAATCTTTAGTGGAATCAGCTCGCTCGACATTAGGTGCTTGATAACCAGGCTGTGGTGGCTGTGATGCTACTCCTGGAGCACCACAAGCCTGAGTCAAAAATAGGAATATTCCTGCTAAAAAAACAGTTAAAACTTTCAAAGGACGAATGTTTTTCAGCCAAATCATTGCTTTTTTCATAGTTTTCACTCCTTGCATTTTTGTGACTAGTTAAACTTCAACCAAGATAGCATTTGGAATTAATTTTGTATCCCAAGCTTTCAGAACGAATAATAACTTTATTTAATGATATTAATAATTAAATAATTTTTACCTCTAGCGCAAGTCACATTTTAATTAGCACAAAAGGAATAATTTTATCTAACTCTAGAGAGATATAAACTAAAATAATATGATTGTTGTCAAAAGAGTTACGTCAACCTGTTTGATACTTCAAAAGCTTTGGATATATAGCTGATGTCCCATAATATTTGAGTATTTAGCTTTTGTTGCTATACCATTAAATGACTAAATTTATGAAGCAATTTTTACGCTGGATAATTTTGGGAGGGACGCTGTTTTTTTTAGGAAAAGCTCTGAAGGATAATTGGATTGGGGTGACAGCTATCCGCATTGATGGGGTAGGATGGGCAATTATGGCGATCGCTACAGGGGTAACTTTACTAGCTCATACTTGGGCAGGCTGGATCTGGACTTGGATTTTGCAAGAGTTAAATCAACCTGTATCATCTCCCCAATTCATCCAGGTTTACCTAAAAACGAACATCGCGAAGTATTTACCAGGTAACATCTGGCATCACTACGGACGAATTGTCGCCGCCAAAAATGCCAATATTCCTACAGGTGCAGCTACCTTAAGCGTTTTACTAGAACCGTTACTCATGCTAGCAGCTGCTTTAATCATCATTGTCCTATGCAGTAGCCAGTTTGCAGCAGCGAATACCACCCTTGTTATACAAGTACTACAATTTCTCAGTTTAGCTGTAGTCCTTGGTGCGATTCATCCCTGGTTTTTGAACCCGGTTATTCGCTTTTTGTATAAATTAAAAGCAAAAAAGTCTGCTGCTACCACTCAACCTACTGTTCCCTTCAGTCTTAAAAGCTACCCCCTACGCCCTTTGTTAGGAGAAGTGGGCTTTATGGGACTACGCGCCACTGGGTTTATACTAACTATGTTCGCCTTGGGTTCGTTGAATGCGAATCAAATTCCTTTGTTGTTAGGGGCTTTTAGTTGCGCTTGGTTGTTAGGATTCGTTATACCGGGTGCGCCTGGGGGATTAGGTGTGTTTGAAGCGACTGCGTATGAACTTTTACGACACCACTTTCCAGCTGCCTTAGTATTTAGTGCGATCGCTCTATATCGCCTCATTAGTATTTTAGCTGAAACTGCCGGTGCTGCCCTTGCTTGGTTAGATGAACGTCTTGCAAAATCATGAATCAGGTAAAACTCATTTTTGTCTATCTACCTTCATCTGGGAAAACACACGATAACCATCTAGATTTAATTGCTGATTACTGTTTTGTTCCTCTTCTTCCATCTTAATCAAGTTATATTCTACATTTTCTGCATAAATGGCAAACGTGATATTAAAAATCTCGATAAAATTTATTACCCCTTTGCATTCCTCTTCGGAATAGTTTTCGTAAAAACGAATCAAATGAGCAATCCGAGTTTCTAAGTGTCTCCGGGAATTTCTACAAATCAAAATAATCTTTAATAACATAATTACCAAGGTTAAAGCATGACCTTGGTTAATTAATAATAGAAATAAGTCCGAAGGCTCTTTAGCATTTTCTGTTGTAAAGTAATCAATCACTCGATTACAAGTTCTCAAGAAAAATTCTTTAGTGATAATTTCTTGATTATAATCCGTTTTCCATAAGGATAAACTATGTGCAAACTGCTGCCGCCAAGCCTCGACTGATGTTTGGTTTTCTACAGAAAAAAATAGATATTTTTCTAGGTTTATTTTAAATTCTTTCAGAGTTTGATTTTCAGTTTGCTTAATAAATATATGGGCAATATTATCATGACTAAACACACCTCTTTTTAAAACAATTGCTTTTATTAAGCGCAGAGCTTGATCTCCCAAAATACTGGGATTTTTATAGCGTGTTGTGCTTGAAACGGCAGATTGAGAACGAGCAATATACATTGCAAGTTCAAATTTAAATTTCTCTTTTATCTGTTTAGAAAGCCTCCTAGCAGCCTCTTGTTGTTCTTTAGGGTTCTTATTATTAACAGATTGATCGATCAATAAATAGGAAGTGTAGCGATTAGCCCAATGACCTTTAGATGATTCTTCATACTTAGTAGCAAATAATTTCAATTCCTTGTAATCTTTGCTCTTGGCAAAATTCTCTAACCAGATTTTACAAGTTTTTACTACTGGAGGATTATCGTCCTTAATTTTCAGATTTTCATTAACAAATAAATTAACTAAATCTTGGATATATTTGTCTTTTCGATTACTTTTCCAATTATTAACTATGATGTAACAGCACCGCTTCAGTGTATTATATAGTTCCTGCTCATGCTCATCTAGAAAAACACTATATATTCCAGGTATATAATCAGAATATTCGGAATCAAGTCCTTCTATAAATAAACCTTTGAATTCACGTAAAACATCCTCTGGCGGCAATTTATTGACAATTTCCAAAAAGAAGCTATAAACCTCCTCTTGGGCAGTTTGCACATCTAGTTGACTAGAGTTAGACGTAGCATAATGGGGATTTTCCTGAGTAATTGATAAACGATTAGCGGTCATTTCAGTTATCAGGACAAAAAGGCTTCCTGTTCATATTATTACCAGCTTAACCTTGGTGAACAGGAGCATCAATCTATTCTTCAGAAATTCAGTCATCTTTTTACATAAATTTGATTAAATAGGACTATAAATAAAGTATTAAAGACAAATTGTTTAATACTTCATCAAATAGTTCAGTGAAATTACTTATTTATAACCAGAAAAGACCATACATACATAAATAGATATGAGCGGGTTTATCTATACATTTAGATACAACCCGCTCATGCCTTCTACCGAAGCCTTTCGGTATTTTAAATTTTTAGTGGGGGTGGAGGGACTTGAACCCACACGACCTATTACGGTCAACGGATTTTCATTCTCCCGCAGTTTTCACTGCTGCCTGATGACTATAGCCAAATCAGGTTTTAAGAATTGGACTCTCCCTTTACCCTCGACTTTACGTTAGGGTAGCTCCCGTCGGGTCTCTGCACCTTCCGAACAGTTATGAGTTAGGAGTTAGGAGTTAAGAGTTTTAAATTTACTCAGCACTCAACACTCATGACTCAGGACTTTCTTCGGCTTGGCTCAGGATTGCCATGTCTGTCACCAGATTTAGGTTTCCCTGAGTTTGAGAGCTTCCACTTGAGGGATTTCTCCTTCAAGGCTCAGTTATCTAAGTCCGTAGCGTCTACCATTCCGCCACACCCCCGCAGGTGTTTGGTAAATAACTAGTATAACTAGCTATTTTTTGGAGGCAGCAAATACCGCCTTATCTATTCCACCATCAATTGTGTCTTTTGTCCAACTAGATTGAAAATATTTTTTCTAGATTGTGCGATCGCTTCCAAATCGGAAGTTTTATTCGTAATCAACCTAGAGGGGTTTTCCATCTGGTGTAACTAAAGCATTTATTTGCTAGTAGATTTACGATGTTAGCATAAAATTAGCTTTTATCAATCAATCTGGATAAAAAAGGAATTTTGTCGTAGTAATCTTGAAAGCATCATGATTATACTTCCCTCAGTTTGGCTGTTCAGCCTATTATGGAAAACAGATGCTTAGACCAAAAAAGTTATGATTGTCGCCCTGCTATATCTGATTTTGGCTGGAGCTTACCTTCTGGTAATCCCCATTGCTGTACTGTTCTACCTGAAGCAGCGTTGGTATGTAGCTAGCTCCATCGAGCGTTTGTTGATGTACTTTTTAGTGTTTTTCTTCTTTCCGGGTTTGTTGGTTCTATCGCCATTTGTAAATTTCCGACCCCAACGGCGACAAGTTCAAGTTTAACGAAATTGGTAGGTCATAACTCTCATGCGACGGATTGACGCTATTGGAATTGGCTTAGGTGTTTTTATCGCCGGCGGCTTGGCTTATCTAGGATTGCAGCTAGTCGGTTTGGATAATCAAAAAGCTGGTATATGGAGCCAAGTCTTACTAGTCAGTGGATTAATTGGCTGGTTAGCGACCTATTTTTTCCGTGCGGTGGGACAAAAAATGACCTACCACCAACAACGGGAACAATATGAGCAAGACTTTCTGCAAAAGCGGCTAGATGAGCTTACTCCTGAAGAACTAGCACGAATTCAAGCCGAAATAGAACAAGAAGAGCAATCTCAGGTGTAAAGTTATCATTAGTCAGTTGTCTCATTTGTTCTTTGTCATTTGTCCTTTGTAACTTGCCTAAAGCTAATGACCAATGACTAATGACCACTGACCACTGACCACTGACTATTGACTAAAATGACTGCAATTTCTGATTGCTTTGAAACCCTTGGGCACAATCATGAGTGCGCTCTGATTCCGTTTATCACTGCTGGCGATCCAGATTTAGAAACCACAGCAAAAGCCTTGCAGGTTCTAGATCGTAGTGGAGCCGACATTATAGAAGTGGGTATACCATACTCCGATCCTCTGGCTGATGGGCCAGTTATTCAAGCTGCTGCTACTCGCGCCTTGCAAAAAGGTACGAAATTGGAGCAGGTGCTAGAAATGCTGCAAGGGATTACTCCCAAATTGCGATCGCCCATTGTTCTGTTAATCTATTACAACTCAATTTTGCATCGGGGAATTGAAAAATTTCTTCAGCAAATTGCTGCGGCTGGGGTTGCAGGATTGGTAATACCTGATTTGCCCTTAGAGGAAGCAGCAGGATTGCTCCAAGCATCTAGTGAGATGGGAATTGACGTAATTTTGTTGGTTGCTCCCACCAGTGATGCTAAACGAATAGAAGCGATCGCTCGTTCTTCCCAAGGATTTATTTATTTAGTCAGCGTGACTGGGGTTACAGGGGTGCGATCGCAACTGGAAAACCGGGTGTCCGATTTACTCAAACAAATTCGTAGTGTTACTGATAAACCCATCGCAGTCGGCTTTGGCATCTCTGAAGCTGAACAAGCCCGTCAGGTAAGGGAATGGGGCGCAGATGGTGCGATCGTGGGTAGTGCTGTTGTCAAACGGTTAGCAGAAGGGACACCAGAGCAGGGACTTTCGGCGATCGCCCAATTTTGCCAAAGTCTCAAGGCAGCCATCAAGACGACCAACACCAGCATAAATACTTCTCTTGATTAGACTGAGAAAGTAGATTAAAAAAGTATAACAGTGTAGTTTTTCTATCCTTGTTTGGTAGACAATTTGACCATTATGGTCTTGAATATTAACATCAGATATGATGATGTAAAAAAACTAGCTGATATAGTCGCTTATAGTTTGAGTATTATGTGAAATTAAGTAGGCATAATTTATGAGTGTGAGAGTGAGTCAGTTACGAATGATTATAGTTACGTCGCAATCGAGGAGCAAAGGCGATGAGTGAGAGTATGGCGTTTATCGGTGGGGTAGCCGTAGCTGGGCTGGCGGCTCTCGTATTGCTCAAAGGAACAAATACCCCTCTACAATCTAACTTCGCTGTTCCTCCACAAATCCAAGGTGCTGTAGCACCGGGAATGCCGCCGGCACAAATGTATTCTCCTTACAACCCTTATGCGCCGCCACCAGTGTATCCCGGTCAGGTTCAGCCACCGACTGGTAGTAATAATGACCAGCGCCTAGAGATGGAGAAATTGAACACGCAGATGCAACTGGAGCGTTTAAAAAACGACAATGAACAGCTAAAGTTGCAAAATCAACAACTCCAGGGTCAAGTCCAAAATTTCAATACTCGGCAGCAGTGGGAACAAGCCCAGCAGTTTAACCAACAAAAATCAGCAGCAACATTCCAGCCGCAAAATAATTGGTGGTCTTCACCCGTGCTTTGGGCTGTGGGAGGCGCAACTCTCACTATTGGTGGTGGTGTTGTTGTCGCTGGGGTATTGGCTTTGTTCTCACCACGGCAGCGCCCAGCCCGTACTGTACAAGTTATTCACCCTTACCAAGGAAATACACCGCCCTTGGTTCCAGTCCGTCGTGCTGAGTTTCTGCCTGCTTCGCGGATGGAAGCAAGACGAGTTGAAGCCCAAGAATACGACGAAATGCACGGATAGGGAAAATAAAATAACAGATAAATACCTATTGAAAATCTCGTTTCCAGGTATAACTTGGAAACGAGATTTATTGATCTACTGTTGCGAATCCGGCAGGCGACAGCCCTTCTTTAGTCATTCCCAGTCATATTATGTCCGCATAATTAGTTATGATTTCCACAGGCATTACACCCCACCCCCAACCCCCTCCCCGCAAGCCTACGGTGTACACACAAGTTTGATTACCTTATTCCACATCGTTTCGATCCCCCCTAACCCCCCTTGAAAAGCAGGGTGGATTAATTGTCGGGAGAGAAAAAGTTTTCTCACTCGACCATTG